>JAZNLY010000094.1:0-12519 GCA_045579305.1 Candidatus Fimenecus sp.
TACTCAAGTGTTTTTGCACCTGTGTAGTTTGCGCCGACACCGATAACTACGTCCTTATATTCTTTATAAGGAACATATTTACCTTCTGCCGGTGTGTTCCAATGAGTTTTGATTTCGGTACCGAAATCTTTTACTTTATCAAGTACACTCATTTTTTCACTCTCCCTTTCTTATATAATCAACTAATTATACCATATTACAATATCTTAAACAACGATTTTTAAATTTTTATTTAAAGTAATATTAAACAAAAAAAAGAACTGTTTATTGTGCAACAGTTCTTTTAATTTCATATTATTTCAAGTATTTCAGCAATATTTTTTATTTCGTAATCGATTCTTAGGTTGTATTTATTCTCACTGCCATTGGGATTATACCAGCAACAGAGAATTCCGGCATTATTGCCACCTTTAATATCACTTGTCAGCGAGTCTCCTATTATCATCACTTCATGTGATTTAAATTCACCGATTTCGTTCTGAACGGCATTAAAAAACTCTATTGATGGTTTTTCATAGCCGATTTTGTCGGAAATAAAAACTGAATCGAAGATTTTATCAAGACCGGATTCCTTGAGCTTTCTGCTCTGTGCAACATGAGTACCGTTTGTTACTGCATATTGCTTGACTTTACCTTTAAGACTCTGCACAGTTTCAAGAGCATTATCACAGAAAAACACCTTATCACCAAGTCTGAATTGATATTCAAGGTTAAAATCGTCAATTTTATCGAATTCTATTCCCTCTGTTTCAAAAAACTCCTCAAATCTGCCACGAAGGACCTGAGGTTTGGTAAGTTCATTTCTTTCGAGCATTTCCCAGTATTTTCTGTTAATCGATGAATAACGTTTAAGCATTTCATCAGTACATTCACCTAAAGAGAAAATCTCAAAGCATTTTCTTATACCATATTCCTCTGCCTTCCCGAAATCAAGAAGTGTACCGTCCACATCCCACAATAATGTTTTAATCATATAATTCCAAGACCTTCAAGTAAAAATTTAAATCCCATAATAACCAATACAAGTCCACCTGCAAGTTCTGCCTTACTCTTATATTTCGCACCGAATTTATGGCCGATGAACACACCGATGGCAGAAAGTAAAGCAGTAATAACACCAATAAGCGTTACTGCTACAAAAACTGTATTCCTTTCATATTCTAGAGCAAAAGCAACACCAACTGCCAAAGCATCAATACTTGTGGCAATTGCAAGGGCTGTTATTTCCTTTAAATCGAGTTTGCTTTCACCACACTCGCTTTCATCATCGTCATGGAATGACTCATAAATCATTTTTCCACCAATAATGCCCAGAAGAATAAATGTTACCCAATGGTCAACGCTTGTTATGTACTCTGCAAAGCTTGAGCCTATAAACCAGCCAACAAGTGGCATTCCCGCCTGAAATCCGCCGAAAAACAATGCTATAAGTGCAGTTTGTTTAACATCAAGCTTTCTCATATTAAGACCTTTACAGATTGCAACTGCAAAAGCATCCATAGCAAGACCAACAGCAATAACTATTAATTCTGACATAAAAACTCCCTGAAAAAAGGGCTCATAAAATCTATGAGCCTTAAATAATTTCTGTGGAAAATAATAACATTTTTAATATGCCTTGTCAATCCGGATATATTATGAAATCTTCATTCGAAGACGCAGTTTATCACTTATCATCGCAATAAACTCGGAATTGGTTGGTTTTCCCCTTTGATTTTGTATTGTATAGCCAAAATATGAGCTTAAAACATCGATATCCCCTCTATCCCAGGCAACCTCAATTGCATGACGGATTGCACGTTCAACACGAGATGCTGTTGTTGAATAAATCTTTGCAACAGTCGGATATAGAACCTTAGTAACTGAAGTCATCATTTCTGTATCGTTTATTGATAAAACAATTGCCTCACGAAGATACTGATAGCCTTTTATATGGGCAGGAACACCAATCTGATGCATTATTTCACTTACTGTAACCTGCAAATCATTATTATCATTCTTAATTCCTTTTATATTCTTATTGTCCGACCACCCCGACAACTGTGTGACTCTCTGTGCAAGCATATTTACGTCAAAAGGCTTGAGAAAATAATAGTCCGCACCGGCAGAAAGAATTTCCTGTTCAAATCTTTGATTATCTGAACTTGAAACTATAACAATGAATGGCTTGTTATCACTATCGCTAATGCTATTTACAACACCTAATGCGTCGATATTTGTCATAAATGCATCCATTACAACTACATCTATGTCAGCTGATGAGATTTTTGAAAGCACTGCTTTGCCATCCTTTGCTACAAGTGTCACTTCACATCCATATGTACGCAACACATTTGCACAGTTTCTTCCAAATTCGCTACCGTCACCTGTAAGTAATACTTTTAAATTGTTTCCCATTATTGAAACCTCCATTTAATTTTTAAAAATCATTTCTGATTTGTTATTTCTGCCATATTTTACCATATATGGTAATTTATGGCAATACTTTTTCAATATTTTAATTA
This sequence comes from Candidatus Fimenecus sp., assembly GCA_045579305.1. Classification (GTDB taxonomy): domain Bacteria; phylum Bacillota; class Clostridia; order Oscillospirales; family Acutalibacteraceae; genus Fimenecus. The sequence goes on from JAZNLY010000094.1 coordinate 2,505, forward strand.
AAAAAACTTTTCGACAAAAATTTTTAAGTTATCCGATAATTCAAAAATGACGGAATAAAATTTTTTCCTGCAAAAAAATATGCATAAAAACATCAAATATTCAGTTATTTTCCAACTATTCCAAGATATTCTGAGTTTATTTTTAACAATGATTTGAACATTGATTTTGTTGAAAACTTTGTTGAAAATGTTTAAAACTATATGTATCAAGGGGTTTTCAACCATTATTTCCCTATTTTTTGTAAAGTATTTCCCTTTACATTTTAAGTTGTAATAATAAAAAAGATGTATATACAATTGCATATACATCACAAATTCTGAAGGAAAACCTTCATATTTAAAATAAGCAAAAAAATATCCGGATACCGCAAGGATATCCGGAGTGAAATTATATTTTTAATCTCTTCTGAGAGCCTCAATAGGTGGCAGATTAGCCGCTCTCTTGGCAGGATAAACACCAAAAATAATACCAATTGCCGAAGAGAAACCAACTGCCAGAGCAATAGTTGACAATTCAACATACAACGGTACTTTCATAATATAGGAAACAAGAGCCGCAGCTGCAACACCGACCAGCAATCCGATTATACCACCAATAAGGCAAAGTATAATTGATTCTGTCAGAAACTGGAACATTATTGTTCCCGTCTTGGCACCAAGTGCTTTTCTGATACCGATTTCCCTTGTACGTTCGGTAATTGACACAAGCATAATGTTCATAACGCCAATACCACCAACAACAAGTGAAATCGCACTTACTGCTGCGATAAAGATAGTAAACACATTGATAACAGTATCAAGAAGGTCAATATATGTTGCCATATTCGTTACAGAATAACATTCTTTTTCATAATTGTCATGCAAGGAATGGATATAGTTTACTGCGGCAGTACCGATTCCATCAAGCATACTTTCGTCGGTAGCAGTAACCTGAATCATTTCATATCGTCCAGTTCTTGTACCATTAAGAGTTGATGTGACAGATGCAGGCATCAGAAGCATACAACTTGTCATCTGCATTCCGCCCATCATTGAAGTCATATTACCCATCATTTCTTCGGTATCAAGATTCATACTTGCCATTATATCAACGACACCTACGATTTTAACCGCAACTGTCAGGTCGTTTGAAGTACAATAAACACTCTCACCAACAACATTTTTTCTGCCGAAGACCTGTAATGCACTACCAACGTCAATTACGCCCACATTCTTTTTCTCAAGATATTCCTCCTGAGTGAAAAATCTTCCGTAAATCAAAGGAGTCTGCATAAGCATCTGCATATCAGTATTACAACCGATTCCCATAAGAAATCCTGTCATTTCATTGGCAGTCATCTGACACATAGCCATAGATTGCATTGATGCATACTCAACGCCTTCCAGCTTTTTTATTGCATTTATATCATCATCTGTAAAATAATCTTCGTCATCTGCAAAGTTTGTATTCACAGTAATTGATATGGCACTGTTACCCATATCACGAATCATACCGACAATATAGTCACGTCCGCCATTTCCGACAGTAACAATGGCAATAACCGAAGCAACACCGATAATAATTCCCAGCATTGTCAGAAGAGAACGCATTAAATTTGTTTTGATACTAAAAACAGCAATGCGTATATTTTCTCTGATATTCAAAGTTCACACCTCGATTAATTTGCTATTCTTACAGTTTTTTCTCTGCAATTTTTGTACCATCTTCCATTTTGGGGTCAGGGCTCTTAACAACCATTTCCCCTTCTACAAGGCCTTCAACAATTTCATATGAGGATTCGTCAAGAGAGCCTTTGACAATTGTACGTTTTGTTACTGTTTCCTCTTCTTTATCATAAACGAAAACAGAATATGTTCCGTTGTTATAGATTACCGCTTCAACAGGAACCTTCAAAACATTATCAAGAGTATCAAGAACAATTCTGATATCCACATCAAAGCCGATTACAACTTTTTCGTCAGGATTTTTGATTTTCACCTTAACGATAGCACCATTGGCACCTGAGCCGCCACCCATAAGCGAACCTGCAATTGCACCAATGTCAAATCCACCTGTTGATTCCATCGCTTTAGCACCAACATATACAACCTCGCCTTCATATTCTGAATCAAGGCTTGTTACAACGGCACTCATTCCAACTTTGATTTTAAGCAAGTCAGCTTTGCTCACGGTTACGGAAACAATCATATCCTCGTAGCTTTCAAGAACAATACCGGTACCAACAGGAGTTGTGTTTTTGCCGAGAAGTGATGTGATTAAACCTGCTGTTTCTTCATCAACACCACCAAGAATTGCAGAGAGGTCAAGGGGTGATGAAGCTGATTCCTTTACAGGAATAAAAATTTCACCCGGTTTGATATTTACTGTTGTGATTACACCCGCACTATCTGCAACCCAACCTGAAGACATATCATCATAGATTTTCTTGATTCTGTCGTATTCTTCTTTTTTTGTTTCAGCAACTTTCTTGAGTGCTTTCAATGTTGTATCGTCAGCAACAACCATAAGAGTGCTTTCTGCATAAAGAACGGAAAGCTCAGATGTTAGCTGAGCGAGTTCAATGCTCTTCTGCATAAGTAATTGTTGTTTTTCTGAAGACGCAGAATTAACAACTGGTAATTTAACATTTTCTATTGAATTTTTGAATTCTCTGATTTGCTTTAAAGATGCACCATTTTTAATCATCTGCTTGATAGTTTCTTCAATATAATCATTGGAGATAGGAGCACTCTGTGATGTATTGCCTTTAAGTTCAGCGGTTAATTTATCAATTTCGCCCTGTAATGTAGCAATCTTTTTATTAAGAGCGTTAATTTCTTTTTCTATCTGTGCTTTTCTCTTTGAATTTGAATCAGAAGTATTCTTTGAATCGTTATACTGTTTCAGAGCTTTATCATAAGCACTTTTTGCTTCTGTAACATACTGTGCTGCACCTGACACATTGAATGTTGCAAGTTTATCACCTTTTTTAACGGTGTCACCAACGTTTACAAGAACCTCTTCAACAATTACTCCTTCAATTGCAAGAAGATTTTCTGTAACACCTGATTCAACAGTACCACTCACATCAAGACTTTCGGTAACAGTACCATATGCCACTTCAGAAATCTCATATTCAGGTGCCGGGTCAGGCTTGAAATTAGAATAAAGAACCCATGCCAAAAGCACAACCATAACAAGGATGAAGGCTATTATACCTGCCTTAACCTGTGGACTTTTCTTTTTAAAATTCTTAAACAAGGAAATCACTATCCTTTAATCAAAAGTTATCAATTTATTATACTATACTTAACATAAAATTCCAATAGATATTTTTTAACAAATTGTAAATTTTATGACTTTTTCAACAGTTTAATCAATAGATATTAAAGAGGTGGACTATTTATGAAAAAATTATTGGCAATTCTTCTTGTTATTATAACTATTTTATTTTCATCCTGCTCAAAAGAGCGTAAATTCGGAATCCAACAATTTGTTGAAAGAATTAATAAAACTTATGAAACCACACTTAAAACAGATAATCTGAAATTCAGCCGACGTGGAGAAGAAAACTTTCTCTTTATGAATGACAAAAACACGTTGTACTCCTTTTTTATTGATACAGACAACAATATAAAGGGTATAAATTTACTTATAACCGCTGACGGTAACATTGAAAATGCAAAAAACACGTACTGTCAGATGTGCAGTATATTTACAGGTAATGATTTCGACAGTCAGATGGCTCTTTTCAAGGAATCCGAACTTTTTAATAATATAAAATTTGCCGACGGAAACGCATTCATAACCGTCGGCAGATTCAGATATACAATTGTCAGTAATCAATACAGCATCACATTTATATGTGACAGAGTTTAAAATTCGTTATCTAATTATTCTCTGTGCCATTTAACACCCTGTGGTGTATCCTCAAGAACAATACCCTGTGCTTTAAGTTCGTCACGGATTCTGTCAGCTTCTGCCCAGTTTCTGTCCTTACGAGCCTGAGTACGAGCTTCGATAAGTTTTTCGATTTCGTCGTCAAGGCTTTCTGTATTTCTGTTATAAACAAGACCTAACACACCTGTAAGCTCATCAAATAGTTTTGTTGCATATTCAACAAGTTCTTTTGATGGTTCGTCAACGATAACTTTTGTGTTTATATCCTTTACAAGTTCAAATACTGCTGTAATAGCGTCTGCAGTGTTAAGGTCATCATCCATAACACGAATAAACTGGTCACGACGACCATCGAGAGCCTTTTTGATTTCGTCTGCATTTTCAGGAACTGTATCAACAGCATTTTTGAGTGCAAAGTCAAGGCTTTCGCGACAATTATAAAGACGAACAAGACTTGCCTTACACTGTTCGATAATATCAACACTGTAGTTGATTGGGCTTCTGTAATGAGAAGAAATGAGGAAATAACGGATTGGTTCATAACCATATTCGTTAGCAACGTCGCGGACTGTGAAGAAGTTACCGAGTGACTTTGACATTTTAACATTGTCAACACTGATAAATCCGTTATGCATCCAGTAGTTTGCAAAAGGAACACCATTACAGCATTCACTCTGTGCGATTTCGTTTTCGTGGTGTGGGAAAACAAGGTCCTGACCACCACAGTGAATGTCGATAGTTTCACCGAGGTATCTTCTTACCATTGCTGAACATTCAATATGCCAACCCGGTCTGCCGTGTCCCCAAGGTGATTCCCAATATGGTTCACCAGGTTTTGCACTCTTCCAGAGAGCAAAGTCCATTGGCTCACGCTTTACTTCACCGATATTGATACGAGCACCTGCTTCAAGGTCTTCAAGTGGCTGATGTGAAAGCTTACCATATTCCTTGAACTGTTTTGGGCTGAAATAAACGTCACCGTTATCTACCGCATAAGCATAGCCTTTTTCAATAAGCGTGCTTACAATATTGATAATTTCGTCAATGTTTTCAGTTGCTTTCGGATGAGTAGTTGCCTCGCGCACATTCATACCCTTTGCATCTGTCCAGAATTCTTCAATATACTTTTCAGAAACAGTTTTATAGTCTGTCCCCTCTTCATTTGCACGACGGATAATTTTGTCGTCAATGTCAGTAAAGTTCTGAACGAAATTTACCTTATATCCACGATATTCCATATATCTTCTGAATGTATCAAACACACAGAGAGGACGGGCATTACCGATATGGATATAGTTATAAACTGTAGGTCCGCAAGCATAAACCTTCAATTCGTTTGGTACAAGTGTTTTGAGTTCTTCTTTTCTTCTTGTGAGAGTGTTAAAAATCTTCATATTACTCACCTTTTTCTTCCTTTTCTTTATATTTTAAAAGTTCTTTTTCAAGTCTTTCAATTTTTGCATTAAGTCTGCAGAATTCCTGAGAAACAGGGTCAGGAATATGCACCTGGTCAAGATTGTCAATACGCTTACCATTTCTCTTGACAACTCTCGCGGGAACACCAACTGCAGTTGAATTTGGTGGGATTTCGTCAAGGACAACAGCACCTGAAGCAATATTTGAATTGTCTCCCACTTTAAAAGGTCCTAAAACCTTTGCACCTGAGCCAATCATAACTCCATTTCCGATTGTCGGATGTCGTTTTCCTGTATCCTTACCGGTACCACCCAAAGTAACTCCCTGATAGATTGTTACATCATCACCGATTTCGGCAGTTTCACCAATTACAACACCGGTTCCGTGGTCGATAAAAAATCGTTTTCCGATTGTAGCACCGGGATGAATTTCAATATTAGTCTTTTTAACCGCGTGCTGAGAAATTGCACGGGCAATAAATTTCATTTTATGACAGAAAAACCAATGTGCAACTCTGTGCATTCTTATTGCTTTTAGTCCTGGATATAAAAACAGGATTTCAAGAATACTCGTAGCCGCAGGGTCACGTTCTTTTACTGTCTGTATATCTTCTCTGAGTCTTTTGAACAATGTTCATTCCTCCAAAAAAATAAGCCTTCGTCTGCAATAGACGAAGGCGAATAGTCGCGGTTCCACTTCGATTTATAACTCGATTAGTTTATAACGTAACAACACGGATGTGCATTTCCCCACATCGACTCACGAATGCACTTCACAGACTTTTTTAAAATACGGGCTTTCAGCCGACGACCCATAATCTCTGTTATAAAAACTGTCTGTTACTCTTTTCGGTCATAGTCTTTAATTATATTGTTAATATTCTATCACACATTTTCAGAAAATGCAATTATTTTGTGAAATCAATTATTTTTCTACTATCAATTAAATAAACAACGCCTGAAACTATTGTAAAAATTGCTGTGATCCATAATAATGCATTTGAAACTGTAGCTAAATTAGGCATTTTTATAAAAATCTCATTGTAGGATTTTTCTAAGATGTAATACACTTCACCTAAAACCATAATAAGTATTGTGAATACCATCTGTGAAACAGTTTTGATTTTTCCCCAGATATTGGCAGGAATAACCACACCATCCGCAGCCGCAATCATTCTCACAGATGCTATGGCAAATTCTCGGGTAAGGACAAGCATTACTATCCAGATATTACAAAGTCCCATTGACATAAATGCTAAAAGTGCTGATGTTGTCAGAACTTTATCTGCAATCGGGTCAAGAAATTTACCGAAATTTGTAATCTGATTGTTTTTTCTGGCAAGGTGTCCATCAACGGCATCTGTAATTGCACCAACTGAGAATATAATACAGGCTATTAAAAACCTGTGTGGTAAGTTTTCTAACAATATACACCAAAGGAAAAATGGCGTTATTATAATTCTTGCTATAGTTAATGTATTCGGCACATTTAATTTCATAAAACTTCTCCGGTTAACTCGCCATCAATGACGTTAATTACATCCACCTCAACAATATCACCATCATTCAAATCCTTTTTGCAAGTGAAATAAATCTGTGTATCAATTTCAGGTGCATCCATATATGTTCTTCCGTAATAGGAATCAGAATACGAGTCATAACCCTCAACAATTACCGGAAGAACCTCACCAATAAGTGACTCATTGATTTCATCAAGGATTATACTCTGACGTTCGTTTATTATGTCGGCACGGTCTGCACGGACTTCAAAATCCAACATTCCGTCAAGTTTTGCTGCCGGAGTCCCCTCTTCCTCTGAATATGCAAAACAACCCATTCTTTCAAATCTCATTTCCTCGATAAATTCACAGAGTTCATTGAACTCTTCTTCAGTTTCACCTGGGAAACCGGCAATAAATGTCGTACGGATTGTAACACCATTTACCTTTTCACGGATTTTATTAAGAAGTGCTGTCAATGTTTCTCTGTCACCGTGACGATTCATTCGTTTCAACACATTTTTGCTACAATGCTGAAGCGGAATATCCATATATTTTACAATTTTATCGTTATCTGCGATTTCGTCAATAAGAGCATCGTCAATTCTTTCAGGATAAAGATATAAAAGTCGAATCCACTCGATTCCATCCACCATTGACAGTGCTTTAAGCAAAGGTACGAGGGCATTTTTGCCATATAAATCTTCACCATATCGGGTTGTATCCTGAGCAACCACAACAAGCTCTTTTACACCTTCATCGGCAAGTTTTTTTGCTTCTTTAAGGATACTTTCACTTGGTCGGCTACGGAATTCACCACGAATAGACGGAATTGCACAATATGTGCAGTGATTTGAACAACCCTCTGCTATTTTAAGATATGCAGAATATGGTGGAGTTGTGAGAATTCTGTCACCTTCGATTTTAAGGTCGGTTTTTGGTGGAAATTCTTCTACTTTTTCACCATTTATAATTCTGTCGCATATTTTACAGATATCCTCGTTTGCACCGATACCGATTACAGCATCAGTTTCAGGAATTTCCTTGAAAATCTCTGCCTGATATCTTTCTGCGAGGCATCCTGTCACAAGGACTTTAAGTTTTTTACAATCTTCCTTATATGAAACCATATCAAGAATATTTTCAATTGATTCTTTTTTTGCGTCTTCAATAAATCCACAGGTGTTGACAATGACAACATCTGCTTCGGCAGGGTCATTTACAATTTCAAACCCACCATTCTGGAGTTTTGAAAGCATAATTTCGGCATCAACCTGATTTTTGGGACATCCCAAAGATATCATTCCAACTTTTTTAGTCATAAATTTCGTCCTCATTAAATTCTGAAAGAGTTTTCAAGGCAGATTTGATTTCGGAATATGAATATCCCAATCGCATAAGACCGTCAACCGCTCTTTTTCTACCTTTTTCATCATCTAACTTGCTAAGATATTTTTTCTTGATTACTAATATAATACGATTTTCAGCATCATTGTCAAGGGACTCGACAGTATTCTCAACAATTTCCCTTGAAATTCCACGGAATAACAATTCTTGTTTAACTCTCTTAATACTGTAATTTTTCCTTTCAATTAGCTCTTTTGAAAGGATTTCAGCATAATTTTCATCATTCAAAAGACCTAATTCCAAAAGTCTTTCACAGGCTTTTTCTGCAGATTCTTTTTCGTGACCTTTTTCGCAGAGTTTTTTAATAAGCTCTTTCACACCATAAGGTCTGCGAGACAGCAAATCAAGTCCCTTGTTATAAGCACGACGAAAACTGACCGCGTCAAGCAACTCGGTCAGTTCTTCTTCGTTAATCTCTTTTAAATTTCTGTACCTTTCGGAATACCAATAATCACTATCAACAGTAGCACGATATTCATCATCAATATAGATGTGAATTTTATTGGCATTACCCTCTTTAAAAGTCAGCTTCATTATTCATCGTCATCTACTGCAATGTCAAGCTTTGCACGAGCAGCAGCCTTTGTTGTAGGAACTTTTACAAGCTCGGGCTGTTCAATATTTACTGTATTTGGTTTCTTAGCATTTACTAATTCTTTTAATTTTTCACGAATCTGAGTTTCTATTTCAGTAGCGAGTACTTCGTCCTGTTTAAAGAGAAGTTTTACATTTTCTCTACCCTGACCAAGACGCTGTTCACCATAATAGAACCAGGCACCACTCTTTTTAAGAATGTCGAACTTAACACCAAGGTCAACGATTTCACCGATTTTTGAGATACCCTCACCATACATAATATCAAATTCAGCCTCTTTGAATGGAGGAGCAACCTTATTCTTAACAATCTTTGCTCTTGTTCTTGAACCTACAAATTCGTTGCCCTGACCTTTGAGCTGTTCAGTACGACGAACATCAATTCTCATAGTTGTATAGAATTTAAGGGCACGACCACCAGTTGTAACCTCAGGATTACCGTAAACCACACCAACTTTTTCACGAAGCTGGTTAATGAAAATAACAACTGTATTTGACTTATTGATTACACTTGTAAGCTTACGGAGAGCCTGTGACATAAGACGTGCGTGAAGACCAACGTGGCTGTCACCCATATCACCCTCGATTTCTGCACGAGGAACAAGGGCAGCAACAGAGTCGATAACGATTACATCAAGAGCACCTGAACGAGCAAGTGCTTCTGTGATTTCAAGAGCTTGTTCACCATTATCAGGCTGTGCAACAAGTAATGAGTTTACATCAACACCTAAGTTCTGTGCATATTCAGGGTCAAGAGCGTGTTCAGCGTCAATAAATGCTGCCTCGCCACCCATTTTCTGTGCTTCAGCAATAACCTGTAAAGCAAGAGTAGTTTTACCGGAAGATTCAGGTCCGTAAATTTCAACAATTCGACCTCTTGGGAGTCCACCTATACCGGTAGCAGCATCAAGAGAAATCGAGCCGGTTGAAATAGCCTCAACATTTAAAGTACTGTTTTCACCAAGACGCATAACAGCACCTTTACCGTAATTCTTTTCAATCTGTAATAACGCAGTTTCCAAAGCTTTTGATTTATCAGCCATTTTATTTACCTCGCTTATCGCACAAATGTTCGTTTAAATGTATTATATATTATTTATTTTCAAAATGCAAGTATTTTTCTACATTTTATTTAAAATATTTTTCAAAAAAGACTTGCAAAATATAAAAGTTTCTGTTACAATGTCTCTTGTTGTAATTTGATTATTTATATCCCCGTA
>JAZNLY010000095.1:0-11509 GCA_045579305.1 Candidatus Fimenecus sp.
CAACAACACCGATGAAGTCAGTCTGTCTGTCCTCACCCTGTCTCTGGAAACGACGGTCAACTGCAACAGTAAAACGTGTTACTGAAACACCACTTGGTGTTGTGCGAAGTTCGGGGTCTGCAGTAAGTCTGCCCATAATAATTACGCTGTTTAACATAAAATCTTACCTCCGATTACTTCTTAACGATTAATGTACGGAGAACACCGTCAGTAATCTTTGCAACACGCTCAAGTTCAGCCGGGAAACCTGCTTCTGCTTCATAATTGAAGAGAACATAGTAACCTTCAGCCTCGTCATTGATAAGGTATGCAAGTCTTCTCTTGCCCCACTCATCAACGCTTTCAAGAGTGCCGTTTGATTCAACAAGAGCCTTGAATTTCTCTACAAGCTCCTTTGCAGCCTCCTCACCCTTTGCAAGTGAGTAAACCATAATAGTCTCATACTTTGACATTCTTTTACACCTCCTTATGGACTTTGCCCCCCAAACTCTCCTTGGGAGGAAGGATATGGATTACGAAAATTTATCCATAGCAAATACAAAGTTTATCAAAAAAAGGCTTGTTTGTCAAGCCTTTTCATCATTTATTTTCTTCTTTTTAAAGACATTTTTTCTTGGAACTCTCCGTCGCATTTTTCAACAAGTACCATAAACAAGGTTACATATAAAAGATATGGGAACGGACAGAAAATTCCGGGATTAACAAGTGACATCATCTCAAGACTTACATAGGACAAGAAAATTGTCATATTGAAAAGAGTTGCTTTTTTCCAGATGAGCATATGCCGTTTGATAAACTGATATGTGAAAGCCACAATTCCTACTACGCCAAAGCTTGCAGCAACCTGAATAGGTGCACAATGATACCAGCAAAGAGCAAATTTCTTTGAAGCATGAATATCTCTGTTGCCCATATAACCTAAACCTGTTCCTAAAACAGGATGTTCCAGGAAATCTCTTATTCCCTGAGCATAATGTGCCACACGCACCTCTGTTGACTCACCCATAAGGAAATCATTAACGGCAGTAAACAATCGGTCAATGGTATATCCTAAAAACTGAGTAATCTGCGGCATAAAGGCAAGGAAGCCAAAAACGATACAAGCACAGATAACAGCATATGCCAATCTTCTTCGTCTGTCGTAAAGCATATATACAACTATGCACATAACGATTTCAACTGAACCGAACACCATTCCGCCACGTGAGCCTGTAAGTAAAAGAGCAAAGTAAAAAATAAAACCGAACATAGTTGCATATGATTTTTTATTTGCCCAGAAGAATGCAAACGGTATTGTAATCATCAATATTGTTGAACAGTTATTTCGCCACTGCAAAAAAAGCAGTCCCTGACGGTCAATAATATCATTGACATTTATAATATAATATGAAATAACCATAAAGGATGCAAAACAACCTGTGAGCACCATTACCTTTGTGAAATACTCAATGAGCGAGTAATCTCTTTTACCATCAAGGTGAGCATAGAAATAGGCATATATGAAGAGCATTCCAAAGCCTAATCCAAGCATATGATAGAGAGATGTTGGTGCAAAATATTCTTTTGCAGTGATAAAACCAATACCACCAAGCAAAATGGCAATTGAAACGAATAAAATCGGTTTAAACTGACTTCCTTTTGTTGTAAGCCTTTTTCTGTATGCGATAAGATGGAACAACAAAAGTAAAGCAATCGGCACCATATACCATATGTATCCCATAAAGATATCAAATGAATCATAGCACTTTATTGCCACAAGAGTAGCAAGAGAAAAAGGCGCAAGAGCCGACATTATATCGTCGCTGATGCAAATAGTAATCCCAACAATATATGCGAACACAAGTGTACCGATAATCTCAATCTGCTTATCAGGAAAATATGCACTGAGTGTTGTAAAAACGCCTGCGATACAGAACAACACTGCCATCCATCTTTCACTCATAAGGAAAGCTCTGGCTTTTTTTAAATTCTTCAAAGATTGTTCTGATTTAAAAAACATTTCCATAAGAACATACCTCTAACATTTTATCATTATAATTATATGGATTTTCTGTAATTTTTCAACACTCATTACAATTATTTAATAATTATTACAAATTTCTTACAAAATTATAGTTTACAGAATATTAATTTTCTGTCCATTTTTCTTAAACAATTTCATGTTATATTTTATACAGTGGTTCACATAAGCAACCCGGATAACACCAAATCCTTATGATGAAACCACATCTTTCATTTTCATTCTCCTTTTTAAATCCGTATAAAACGGAAAATGCTCTCACCTTTTGGTGGGAGCAATTTTTTTAGTTTTTTGCTTTATTATAATATTATTTTTTTTTATTTATATGGGTCGATTTTCGATACAGTTGGGCTAAATTTCTAATACAATGATTTCATTCTATGAATTGGAGTTTGTCGGATTAAATGCAAAATGCAAAGCGCAAGGTGCAAAATGTCGGAACTGCATTGTGATTTTAAGAACAACCAATATGGTGTAGCGGTAGGGCGGGGTCTTGACCCCGCCGTTGTTGAATTATCTGTTGCTTTTCGGCGGCAGCAAGCTACCGCCCTACCATAATTGATGAATTAAATTATCACGATAAATTATAATTTACACATAGAACAACACTGTTTCTTTTCTGTATTGTTACACAAACAAAAACGCCAAGGAATCTTCCCTGGCGTTAATTTTTTATTATGTTTTTTTCTTTGCTACAGCCCTTTGAATTGCCTTGACAATTTCAACAATTGGAATAATCAGGAATGCAAGACCAAGAGAAATTGCATATTCAATAGTATCAAGCTTTGTGAACTCGAACATATTTGCAAGGAAAGGTATTTCAACAACTGCTGTTGTGAGAAGGAATGAGCCAACCATAGCACCATAAAGAGCTATGTTGTGATGTCCCTTAAAGAGCATTGCAACTGCTGAGCCACGCTGTGAACGCATATTGAATGAATGGAAGATTTCGCACATTGCCATTGTAAAGAATGCCATTGTCATACCATCTGCGCTGTCTTCAATATTCATAAAGTGGAATGTTCCGCCATTGTGCATAATATCAATATATTCACCGATATAGAATGCAATAACTGTAAGCACTGAAACGATAACACCCTGATATGCGCAGTCAAAACCAAGTCCACCGGCAAAAACGCCATCATTCTTGCTTCTTGGTTTTCTTCTCATAATGTCTGCTTCTGGTTTTTCGAGACCAAGAGCCAATGCCGGGAAGCAGTCTGTTACAAGGTTAATAAAGAGAAGGTGTGGAGCACGGAGAATTGTAAAGTTCATAATTGTTGCAAAGAAGATTGAAACAACTTCTGAAAGGTTTGAACCGAGAAGGAACTGAATTGCCTTACGGATATTATCGTAAATTCTTCTACCCTCACCTACTGCTGAAACGATTGTTGCAAAGTTATCGTCTGCAAGAACCATATCTGCAACATTCTTTGTAACGTCAGTACCTGTGATACCCATACCAACACCGATGTCAGCACTCTTGATTGATGGAGCATCGTTAACACCGTCACCTGTCATAGCAGTAACATAACCCTTGTTTCTCCATGCATTGACGATTCTTGTCTTATGTTCAGGCTGAACACGAGCATAAACACAGATATTTTCAACGATTTTTTCGAATTCTTCGTCTGAATACTTATCAATATCAGCACCCATCATAGCCTGACTGTCATCTGTGAGGATACCGAGTTCACGTGCAATAGCTTTTGCAGTATTGATATGGTCACCTGTAATCATAATTGGCTTGATACCAGCACCACGACATTCAACAATAGCATCCTTAACTTCAGGACGAACAGGGTCAATCATACCTGTAAGGCCGATAAAAGTCATATCGTATTCCAGTGATTCTGAATCAAAAGTTGCTGGTGTTGCATCATGGTTTTTATATGCTACTGCAAACACACGAAGAGCTTTGTTACCCATTCTTGTGTTTTCTTCCATAATCTTTGCACGGAATTCATCATTCATTTCATAAACTTCACCGTTAACATCGATATGGCTGCACTTCTTAAGGATTTCATCAGGCGCACCCTTTGTAAACTGAATCACACCTCTTGCACTGTTATGAACAGTTGACATCATCTTTCTGCCTGAGTCAAAAGGTACTTCACCAATTCTTGGATATGCTTCAACTAACTTTGATTTTGGAAGTTCAAGACTCTTAGCATAGTTGATAAGAGCAACTTCATCAGGTTCACCTGTACTCTTGCCGTCTTCTGTTACTTCAGCATTAGTACAAAGAGCCATTGCTGTTGCCAACTGCTGTTCATTAGGAGCAAAATGGTCAACAACTGTCATAACATTCTGTGTAAGAGTACCTGTCTTATCAGAGCAGATAATCTGTGTACAACCAAGTGTTTCTACGGCTGTCATCTTACGGATAATCGCATTTTTCTTTGACATATTTGTAACGCCGATTGAAAGAACGATTGTCATAACCGCAACAAGTCCTTCAGGAATTGCAGCAACAGCCAGGGCGATAGCAGCTATAAATGAGTGAAGAGCAACATCAAAATACTCTGTACTGCCACCAATAAGGATTTTTGAAATAATATTGTATGCAAAGATAACTACACAAACACCGATAACAAGCTTTGTGAGAACTTTTGAAAGCTGTTCAAGTTTGATTTCAAGAGGAGTTTTACCTTCTTCTGCAAGGGTAATAGCATTTGCAATTTTACCCATTTCAGTATCCATACCTGTTGCTACAACAACTGCCTTACCACGACCATAAACGAGAGTTGAGCCCATGTATGCCATATTTTTACGGTCACCGAGAGCAACTTCATCACTATCGTTTTTACCCATAAGTGCCTTTACAAGCTTTGTAACAGGAACAGATTCACCGGTAAGTGCTGCTTCTTCAATTTTCATACTTGCACATTCAAAAATACGACAGTCCGCAGGAATAGCATCACCGGCATCAAGAAGAATAACATCACCAACAACCAAATCCTCACTCTTGACAGTTTCAACCTTGCCATCACGAAGAACTTTTGTTGTGGCAGCAGACATCTTCTGTAATGCTTCAACTGCTTTTTCAGCCTTGCTTTCTTGTACAACACCAAGAATAGCATTGATAAGAACAACCACAAGGATGATGATGGAATCAGTCGGAACATACATACCTGCTGCAGGGTCATGCTCAATGAATTCTGTTACAGCAGAAATAATAGCCGCTACAAGAAGAATGATAATCATCGGGTCCTTAAGCTGGTCAATAAAACGTGAAAACATTGAAGCTTTTTTTGCTTCTGCCAACTTGTTTTTTCCATTTGCTTCAAGTCGCTTTGCAGCCTCTGCAGATGTAAGACCGGATTCGGTACTCTTCACTTCTGCAAAAACATCAGCAACTTCGTGAAGATAATGCTTCATAAAAACACCTCTTTATTTTTTCCTTGCTTTCGCAATAATTTTATACAAATTAACATAAAACCAAAATCGAGAAGCATCGCAACTAAAAATTGTAATCAGTAGTTACAATACCAAAAAGACCCTCAGCAATTTTTATTGCCGAAGGTCTTGCTTCCCGAAAAAAATCAGGTACGATAACCAGCCTGATAAGGCGATTGTTGACTATCGTAAAATAGCTACTCCCCTTGGGATACACATAATTTTACCATATTTAAGGAAAACTGTCAACGGGAGAAAACACCTATATTTCAACAAAACCACAAATTATAAATGCAAATATATCATTGACAAAATCTGTAAAAATAATGTAAAATACGATTGTATTCATTCGCTTAACGCAAAGAAAGGAAATAAGTATATGAATTCAATATTAGAATTTTGGTCTCAGATGACGTCGAACCCACTGCTTTTTATTGCAGTTGCGCTCACCCTTGGCGTTATTCTGGTAAATGGTTGGACCGATGCACCTAATGCTATTGCCACTTGTGTTGTTACCAGATGCATGTCACCACGGGCTGCAATACTTATGGCTGCCGTATTCAATTTTCTCGGTGTTTTCATAATGACAATGGTTAATGCAACTGTTGCTGAAACTATCACAAAAATGGTGGATTTTGGTTCAAACCCCGACCTTGCAATTATTGCGCTCAGCGCTGCGTTGTTTGCAATTGTAACTTGGGCAATGCTCGCTTGGGTATTTGGCATTCCTACAAGTGAAAGCCATGCACTTATTGCCGGCCTTACTGGTAGTGCAATTGCACTCCACGGTAGTTTTGAAGGTGTAAACGGCGGTGAATGGATAAAAGTAGTTTACGGTATCTTTATTTCTGTTATTCTCGGATTCGGATTAGGATGGGTTGTTTGCAAGCTTGTTACAAAAGCGTTTTACAATGCAGACAGACCTAAAACCGAGCCGTTTTTCAGAGGAGCACAGATTGTCGGTGCTGCATCAATGGCATTTATGCACGGTGCACAGGACGGACAGAAATTTATGGGTGTTGTGCTTCTTTGTGTATATATGTCACAGGGTCAGGGCTTGCCAAATGATATTGATATCGCCAATGACTATCTCTGGCTTATGATTGTTTGTTCTGTTGTTATGGCAGCAGGTACTGCGATGGGTGGTAAAAAGATTATCAAATCTGTTGGTATGGACATGGTTAAGCTTGAAAAATACCAGGGATTCTCGGCTGATATTGCAGCTGCCCTTTCACTCTTAATCTGCTCTGTATTCAGTCTCCCTGTTTCAACAACTCACGCAAAAACAACATCAATTATGGGTGTTGGCGCTGTAAAACGAGTTTCTGCTATCAACTTTGGCGTTGTAAAGGAAATGGTGCTTACATGGGTACTCACCTTCCCGGGTTGCGGACTTGTTGGATTTTTGATGACTAAATTATTTATGTTTATATTCACCTGATGAAAGGATGTTAAAAAATGGCAAAAGGCGATAAATTTTATTTTGAAAACTTTGTAGAGTGTGCAACTCTTGCAAAGAAAGCAGCAAACTATCTTGTTGAATGTCTCAAAAATTACGATTCAGATAAAATTGAAACTATGCTCAAGGAAATGCATGTCTTTGAACATAGCGCAGATAAAAAGAAACACGAAATGAATGAAAAACTTGCAAAGGCTTTTGTTACTCCGGTTGAACGTGAAGACCTTGATATGCTCAGCCATGAACTTGACAATGTCCTTGATACTTTGGAAGAAGTATTACAGAAGCTTTATATTTATAACGTTAAATCAATTGAACCTTCTGCAGTTCAATATGCTGACAACATTGTAAGTAGTTGTGACTTACTCTGTTCTATTATGGCTGAGTTTGAAAACTTCAAGAAGTCAAAGAAAATCCATTCACTTATTGTTAAATGTAACGATGTTGAAGAAGAATGTGACAAGTTATATCTTACTTCTATGCACAATATCACAAAGAATTCTGCAGATGTTCTTACAACTATCGCATGGTATAAAATTTATGATTGCTTTGAAGCTTGCGCTGATGCCTGTGAACATGTAGCAGAAAGTGTAGCATCAATCATTATGAAAAACACGTAAGATTTAATAACCAAAAGTAAAAGTGAGGTTTAAAACCTCACTTTTTTATTGTTATTTTTTTCTTTTCGTATAAACAAATAGTACAAAAAGAGTTAAAAGAATAGTAATGGTTGCTTTCAACGGAATCATATGGCTAATTGTTGCCGCGAAATACTCGTCAGCGGGTGCTGAAAGTTTTATCGGAAAGAAAAAATAGCTTAATGATAACCAACTCACTATTGCTGTTATTATTGCCACAATTATTCCTTTGATTTTATTTACCATATCAGTATTACCCTTATTTTGATGTCTTTAATTCATCTATTTTCTCATTTGTTGTAAGGTCAAACGCAGTTACATAGGTACCGCGTTCATAGTGGTCAGTTACAACATAGAAAACATCTTCCACATAAGTAGCACCACAGAAGGTATCGTTGAAACCAAGATTATATCGTGTAACCTCACGAAGACCATTGTCGGTCAATTCATATCGGATATAATAGTCACCCATCTCTGCTTTATTAAGAACATAACTGTTAACTGAAAACGGAACAGCAAATTCTTTTTCAGAAAGTGTTACATATAATTTATGATTGTAGGCAACAGGTGAATAGCAATATGCCTCTCCGCCTGTAACTTTAAGCACAGAAGTTTCTTTTGGCTCATACGGGTCCGAAACATCAAAGAGAGATACTTTACAGTCACCGTTTACTCCTGCATTTGTGCCATCCTGACCAACACCTACTAAAAGTCCGTCTGCAATAGGATGAAGATACTCCGAGAAGCCGGGTATTTTAAGTTCACTCTTCACAGTTGGTTTTTCAGGATTACTCAGGTCAATTACAAACAATGGGTCTGTCTGTCTGAATGTTACAACATAAGCCATATTGTCCACAAAACGAACGGACTTAATCAGTTCACCCTTTGCCATATCTTCAACTTTACCGACAATTTTCATTTCGCTATTGAGGATATAAAGATTATTAACTCTGTCATCAACAGACATTGAAACCATATTACCCTCAACCTTTGTCTTGTTAGCAGTTGTTGCAACACGGAAATGTTCTCCGTCATAACTCATTGAGAATTGGTCGTTGAGATAACCGCTTACCACACCGGCACACTTGAACTCTACACTTGTGTCAGTATATTCAAAACGATAGATTTTTGTTGTCTCTTCTGCTTTCTCAGTATAAATGTTTTCACAGAGGAAAAGTCCTTTTGAGGATGCATAAAGATTTCCACAATCTCCAAGTATTGCAGCACTTTCAGGCTCTTTATTTTTGCTTGTGTCAAGAGTTGTTATAACCGCATAAGTCGGAGCATCACTTTCCGGAATTACAGAAATGCAATCGCATGGAAGTGGTTTGCATGCACCATTGACTGTCACCTCGGGAATGCATCCTTCACGATAATCATCCCTATAAACATTAACATGATAAGTGCTGATTGTATAAAGCATTTTGCCAATCATTCGTGAATTTTTATAATTGCCCTGCTGTGAGTATTCATTGGCCAACTTCGGTGCTTTTCTATCAGTAATATCATACACCTTTACAAACGTATCACATTCATAAAAATATGCCACGTCCTCCATTGTACCGAATAAGCCGTTTTTCTGTGATGATTGCTCTTTTTTCTGAAGATTACCGACAATTACAAGGCTATCATCATTGATATAAATTTCGCTGATTATTTCTTCATCCTTCAAATTTATCTGGGAAGCCTTTGTCATTTTTTCACCTGATAAATCAATAATGGACACCGTTTTATCATTTCCGTAGGCTTTATTCACTCCGTTGACTACATAAAGGTAGTTTCCGTCAGTTTTGATGATATCGCCTTCGTCAACATCTTTTTCCTGTTTATTTGTTGTGCCGAAATTCTTGTCAGCAGTTGCCGAGCCCATTCCTGAAGCACCATTCATATTTTCAGGTGCTGATTCGGGTGCTGCACCATCCGCAGCTGTATCTCCTGCAACAGCATCTTCTTCCACAAACATCCCTGTATCAGCAGTACCAAACAATCCATTGAAGAAATTGTTTTTCTTGCTTTCCTTATGAAGCTCATCAAATTTCTCGTAGATTTTATCATAGGACTGGTATTGCATAACATCCATTTGACCATTTTCTACCGGCACATTCTTCTGCTGAAGATTCATATACACAGCTACAATACCAACAACCAAAAGAAGTGATGCCACCAATGGCACAAGTTTCTTCGCAACATTCTTTTTCTTTGGCATTTCGATAATTTCTGCTTGTGGTGTTTCAATTTTATCAATAATATTTTCTTTGCTTAAGCTTTCGGGTAATTTAACCTGCATTTTTTCGTTGAGAAAATCATTTGTTTTTTTGCCCATCATTCTAACTCCTTTCTGAGTTTTCCTAACGCTCTTCTGAGTTTTGTTCTGACTGTCCCGGAAGGCAAGTCCAGAATTTTACCGATTTCGTGAGATTTAAACCCGCCGACTACGGATAAAAGGACTATTTCCTTTGAAACTGTGTCGAGACTTTCGAGTGCTTCACGTACGGGAATCGAAAATTCTATTTCCCTATCCGTATAGCCAGTATCTTCAAACTCGATTATGTAATTATTTTTTGAAAGGACCTTTTTGCAAGTATTTGAAAGGGATGTAAAAAGATATGATTTGAATTTCTCGGGATTTTTAAGGGAATGTATACTTTTAAATATCGAAATTGCTGTTTCCTGTACAGCATCCTCGGCATCATAAGTATTTTTGCACATACCAAGTGCAAATCGGTACATATCAAGAGCATATTGCTCATATAACTCTCCAAATGCATTTTTATCTCCTGCCATGGCAGACAAAACAATATTGTTTATTTCTTTACTCATTTTCATACCTCCCTGCCGTTTTTGTCCCTTTCATAATATAAGAGTATCAAAAATTTATTTTTGTTTCAACAAATCTGGAAAAATTTTAAAAATATTGAAAATCATCATTATTTAAACTATAATATTTTCATCACATAAAAGGAAAACACAAAATGAAACATTTAAAAAGACTTTTTATATTCATTCTCGTTGTGATTTTTATTCTCGGAATAATTGGTTTCGTTCTCTGGTCATATGAAGGTATGAATAAGTCCGACGAAACACGACGGGCATACAATGTCGGCTCCTGCTATAATATGCAGGAAGATTTATGCTATTATATAATTTTCCTTGATGATGAAGAGAGTCAATGGACAAATGAAGATAAAGAAATATTTGTGAACAAAAAATTCTTGCCTACGATGAAGTTTTTATCCCAACAAGCATCAAAATATAATACTGAAATCTCAACTGACTATAAAACTATTGAAAAAAAGGTAACATATGATGGTGTTATGGAATCTGAAACAAGGGAAAATGGTGGTCAGTATAACATTCTTACTCAAGTGGCAAAATCAATGGGATATGATTCCCATTGGGAAATGACCCATACCCTGAGAAAAGAACTTAATGTAAAACAGGTAGCTTATCTTATTGCCATTAACAAGAATGGTCGCTCATATAAGCACACCCACCCCTATGGTCCGTTTGAAAAACCAACGGAATTCTGCATTTTCTTCTCACAGTCAATCGGATATACCGACACAACCTGTTATTCAACAATCGGTCACGAAATTCTCCACCTTTTTGGTGCAGAGGACTACTATAGCTCTGCCGGTAATTATCCCGAAAGAAATAAACTTGCCACAATGCTTTATCCTGCGGACATTATGTTTGCCACTGCCAATGATATAAATGATAAAAACATCGGGGCATATACGGCATATTCCGTAGGTTGGATTGATGAATTGCCAAAAGAATGTGACACAGAAAATTGGTGGAAATAAATAAGCATAAATGCAAAATTAAATAGATAAATAACAATAGCGAGGAATAAAATCCTAGCTTTTTCTTGCGTTGACACAGCATTAAATTAGAGTTTATCGAACAGAATTGAATTCAGTGTCATTCTGAGGAACGAAGTGACGAAGAATCTCTGTTGGTTGCTATGTTGCTGTAGTTGAGATTCTTCGC
>JAZNLY010000096.1:0-9432 GCA_045579305.1 Candidatus Fimenecus sp.
CAGTTGCTACAGGTAGAGTTGAAAGAGGTCAGCTCAGAACTTCTGAAGAAGTTGAAATCGTTGGTCTTTCAGACGAAAGAAGAAAGACAGTTGTTACTGGTATCGAAATGTTCAGAAAGCTCCTTGACTATGCTGAAGCAGGTGATAACATCGGTGCTCTTCTTCGTGGTATCCAGAGAAGTGAAATCGAACGTGGTCAGGTTCTTGCAAAGCCAGGTACAATTAACCCACACACAAAGTTCTCAGGTCAGGTTTACGTTTTGACAAAGGATGAAGGCGGTCGTCATACTCCTTTCTTCAACAACTACAGACCTCAGTTCTATTTCAGAACAACAGACGTTACAGGTACAATTTCTCTTCCAGCAGGTACAGAAATGTGTATGCCTGGTGATAACGTTGTTATGGACGTTGAACTCATCACTCCTATCGCTATCGAAGAAGGTCTTCGTTTCGCTATCCGTGAAGGCGGTAGAACAGTTGGTTCAGGTGTTGTTACAAAAGTTAACGAATAATTCCTGATTATTCAACAAATTATTAGCCCCTGTCAATTTGACAGGGGTGTTTTTTTACGCTACCCGAAAAAAGAGACGAAGTTTATACTTCGTCTCTTTTGTGCATTATACATTCCATTTGTGACCGCAGTTTTGACAAATTGCAACAGTCTCATGTTTGAATTTAGTTTTGTCTGTTCCCTTTCTTCTACCAATTAACAGCCAAAGTCCGCAAGTGCAGATTATTAACATCCAGCGTCCCATAGACCAAAGGCAACCTGTTTTTCTTTCCTTTGTTTTAGCAGATACTTGCTCTGTTGTAACTTGCACATGTTCGCTACCACATTTTGGACATACCATAATGATAATCCTCCTCTCTTTTTTTTTCATTTTATCATACTTTACTTTAACTTGCAATACATTTGTTATGCATACAATAAATATTACTGTATATACAATAATATTGCAGGAGTGATATTATGAAGAAATTTAAGATACCATCAATTCCTCCAACAACAAATAAATGTATAAGATTTCCAAATGATTTAGTTGAAAGCGTTGAAAACGCAATACAAGGGAAAAATTGTACATTTACCGCTTTTGTTATTGAAGCGGTGAGGGTTGCTTTAGAAAATTTGCAGGAAGAAAATGATTGAAACTAATATCATATAACGGGCAGGCACGGGTGTTGGTGTCCGATTGACACTTCTGCGAAGCAGAAGCACCGACCGAACCGGCAGGTGAGACCATCGCCCGAATGAGGTTTACTGCATGCTTTGGGAACGGGCAATTCGTGAATTGCCCCTACATTCTAACCATATTGGTTATATTTTACAATCAGCAACGCAGTTCCGACATTTTGCACTTTGCATTTTACACTTAACAGACAAACTCCGATTTGTCAGTCAGTTGACATTCTTTTTTTAAAATGGTAAAATTTTATCAGGTCGGTGGATATGTTTGCCGACTTAAACAAAAAAAGGAAAGGTGATTAAAATGTTAAAAACTAAAAAAATTCTGTCTGTTTTGTTATCACTTGTTATGATTTTTGGTATCTTCTCAGTCGTTGCTTGCGCTGACAGTGTTGTAGTAATCGACAGTGCTGAAATCACAATTGATACAAATGTTGCAGGTGTTGACGCTGAGGATTATGAATCATATATCAGTATTCTCACAGAGGGTCTTGAGTTTGAAGACAATTATGGTGACCCTGCAGTTTTTGTTGTTGATGAAGAAGGCATTGACTTTGATGGTAAATTTGCAGCAGGTGAAACATATTATTTCTTTATTTATCTCAGTCCTGAATCAGGTTGTGTATTAGCAGATGAAGTTGCCGGCACTGTAAACGGTGAAGAAATCAGCACTTACATTGATTCTTGGGAACCAGGTGAAGAATATGGTGAGATTACGGTGGATTATGTTTGCCTTGAATATGAAATCACTGTAGAAGGTGAGCCGGAAGTAGAAGAAATCAACTGGTTTAAAATTATCATTAATTTCATTTTGAGCTTTATTGAACTTGTTTTCGGTGCTTTTGCATAAAACATAATACAGTACAATGGCATTTCGTGATGCCACTATAAAAAGGGAGGTGAATTTCACCTCGCTTTTTTGCTGTATATTTACTTTTTCTTGATTTCAAATGTGAATTTTGCGTTATCTTCATACCATAACGGGAAGTTTGTTCCCCATACATTGTTGTACAAAACAAAACTTAATCCGTCTTTTTTTACATCTTCAAGCTTGTTGTCAAATTCAAGAATTTTACCTTTACCAACGGATACAAGAGGTGAGTGGTAATTGATAATTTCATATTCACCTGTTTTAATACTTTGTACGGCATGAAGATTTCGGCTACCATTAAGAGTTACCTCGTCAGGGTTTACAAGACAATCAAGCTTTTTGAGCTGAACATCATTTGCAGGGAAAAGGTGCATATAAATTGCTTCCGTGAGTCGGTTTGCCTCTTTCTGATACCAGCAAACATCAATTTTCAAGCCACTTTCAGAGAGTGTGTACGCAACCTGAATAAGTCGTGGTGCACCCAATTCATCACAAAGTATCTTGTCGCAAGTGAGATTTGCAATAATCTGTGTATCAGTTGCGGACATTTTGTCAAGTGAATAGGGGAATCTGCCCGAAGGATATCTGCCCTCAACTCTGTTCATACCGGGTCTTGCAAAGTCGCCAAGTGCCCAGACTGCAGTTTCTTTTAAGTTCCTTGAATAATGTGATAACCAATATTTATAATCCTCGTTACAGAATGAACGATAAGTGAAAAATGGCTCGTCGTTTTCTTTTATAATTTCGCTTTCACCACATTTTAATGAACCGATGCCACCATTTTTATTGACTTTAAGTGACCATTCTCCGACTTTTATTTCATTGTTATTGCTTGAAGAAATTTCAACAGGGTTGGTTGGAATAAGCTTTGAAAGTTCCGTTTCTGCAATTCGTTTATGTTCCTCATTTAATGCAGAAACAGCAAGGTCTATGTACTTTCTTTGCTCTGCCCAACTCTTTTCAATAACAGAGTAATATCCTCTTTTTCTTCGACCGTCAAAAAGGCTTACAAAAGGGTAAATACTCTGTGGCAAATCACAGAAAAGATGATTGAATTTAACTTTATCAGCCTTTCTTGCTTTCCGGAATTCCTTTTTAAGATAATGACCATAGTCGGAAAAATATGTCTTTGTGTCCATACCGCAAGTATGCTCACTGATACAAAGCAGAGCATCAACAAAGTTTTTGTATTCATCAGAATTTCTATCCAAACTACCTTCAGTAAGCCATTTGTTTTTCAGGTTTATAAGGGTGCGAAGTGAAGCTGATTTGTATGGGTCGGTAGCACTGCCGTGAATCCAGGTGTCGCCCATTTCACCATGGAAAACAGGTAATTTTTCACGGACTTCCCAGATAACCTCTGCAAAATCATCTATTGTACCTGCGGTTATTTCGTAACCGGGATATTCATTCTGAATTTTTTTGAATTTATCAAGGACTTTTTCCGGGGAAGGTGCACCGTGGTTATCAAGAGTGTGGTCGAAATAAAGTATCTCGTCCACCAAATCACTTCTGAATGCTCCGCCGTAGTCACCTGAATAAATTACAACGATTTCATCATCACCGTTTTTCCATAAGAAGCAGGGTGGCACGTCCACAAGTGCAGAAGCTCCATTTACACCAATATGTAAAAGTTTTATTCCGTGTCCGGCTAAAATTGAAACAAGCCCTTTTGTGTGACCGGGTACATCCGTCATTTTTGCTGCGATAGTTTTTCTGCCACGGATTTTGTCAAGGTCGTTCACAAGTGATAAACCATAATCGAGAGAATCTGCGTCAAGCAATTCTGTGTGAGTTGTAAAGGGCATAGCGTGAGGCACAATGTTACCATATTCGATTGCTTTTGCAAGCTTTTCTTTTTGCTGTGGATTTTTAAGGGCTTCTTTTAAAATCCACGACCCTGTTGTCCATACAAAATACTTCTTGTCCTTTGTATTTACTTTTTCTGCAAGGTCAATTGCATCGGGAATGAAGGAGTGGATATATTTTTGCTTGATATTTTCGGCATAATCTGTAAAGCCCAAGTCAAGATGAGTTTTTGAAACAACGATAACTTTTTTCATATTGCACCTCGAGTAATTTCATGTTCAGATTATACAGGTTACAGTTTGACCTTGTCAAGCGATGACAATTATAACTTGCACAAAACTTCTGAATCGGATATAATAATGTGTAAGAGAAAAAGGAGGCGTTGAGCTTGCAATATTTTATTGCTTTTCTTGAAGGAATAATAACGTTTATTTCACCTTGTCTTTTGCCCATGATTCCGCTTTATGTTTCATATTTCGCAGGTGGCAAGGAAAGAAATACAAAAAACACGATAAAAAATGCATCGGGATTTATTCTCGGTTTTACAATAGTTTTCGTCCTTATGGGTGCTCTGGCAGGTACATTTGGTCAACTTCTCACTGAATATAAAAAGGTTGTTGATGTTGTAACAGGGCTTGTTGTGGTTTTCTTCGGACTTAATTTCCTTGGTGTGTTCAAACTGAATCTTTTTAAAGGCTCGAAAAGAGCAAAAACAGAGAATCTGGGCTTTTTCTCATCCTTGGTTTTCGGTTTTGTTTTCTCAATAGGTTGGACACCTTGCGTGGGTGCGTTTTTAGGTTCGGCACTGATGCTTGCTGCAAGTCAGGGTCATGTGACGGAAGGTATAATCATGCTTCTGCTTTATTCCCTGGGACTTGGAATCCCGTTTTTCATAAGTGCCATTCTGATTGACAAGCTTCGTGGCACATTCACATTTATTAAAAAGCATTATAAGGTGATAAATACAGTTTGTGGTTGTCTGCTTGTGGTTATGGGTGTGCTTATGGCAACGGGACTTTTCGGTAAAGCACTTAACTTGCTTTCATAGGAGGTAGAATATGAATAATTCAGTTAAAGTATTGGTGATTGCAGTTTTGCTTGTAGGATTACTTGCGGGCTCAGTGTTTTTATATAATAAGTATAGTGATGAATATCTTAATCAGGAGGCAGAACCACAAACAACATTGTCAGGTGAGAATACAACAGCAGAAGCAGCAAATATTAATCCTGCACCTGATTTTACTGTTACAGATATGAATGGGAACAAAGTTAAGTTATCCGACTATAAGGGAAAACCTGTAGTGGTTAATTTCTGGGCAACCTGGTGCTATTATTGCAAGGAGGAAATGCCTGATTTCAATGAGGCATACAAGGAAAACCCTGATGTGCAGTTTCTCATGGTAAATGCAACGGGTACAAATGGTGAAACTGTTGAATCAGCAAAGGCATATGTTCAACAGGAAAAGTATGAATTCCCGGTTTTCTTTGACACCGACCACGATGCTCTTAAAACTTATGGGGTATCAAGCTTTCCTACAACATTATTTATCGACAAGCATGGAAATGTTGTGAACGGTCGTCCGGGAATGCTTACAAAAGAAGCGCTACAACAAGAAATTGATAAAATAAAGTAAAATAAGACACCGTAGGAAGCTTCTTACGGTGTCGTTTTTGTCTTATGGATTTGTGCTTATGTCCGCCCACAGTTTCATATATGCAGATATAAAAGTACCATATGGCAGAATGCCTATGTTCAGGTCTTTGTAAATCTTTGTGCTTTCGTAGTTTGTGTCGGATTTTGGTCCTAAAACAAACATAGGAATGTTCATTTCATTTGCCTTGTTGCAGAATTCAATAAATTTTTCACTTGCGGTATTGAGTGTCGCACTGTGATATGTTTTGAAAAGAATAGCCCTTATGTCATCAAGACAATATAAATAACTCTGCCCGGGCAAATTTGGAATTACAAGAATCTGTGAATCGGTGGCATATTTTACTATTCCTGTTTTTGTGCTGTTTCCGGAGACTTTTATGTTGTTTATTTTAAAGTTTGAGTTATATTCTGCAAAGGGTTTTCCGTCAATGCTGTAAATATTTGCATTAAGCTCGTTGTGCTGTAAAACCCGTGATGGAATATGAATATTCGTCATAGTTTCATTATCATTTTTGTACGAAATAAAAATGCCGTTTGCAATTTTATTTTTGATAAATTCCACTGCACATTTAAAATTGGGATAACCATTTGATTTTTCATTATCCAAAGGGTAATCAGCGGAAACGAAGATAATCGGAATGGGGCAATCCCCAAAAGCAAATTCAATGGCAGTCGATGTGCATTGAAGTGTGTCCGACCCGTGGGTGACAATAATTCCATCGTAGTTTTCCGAAAGTCTGTCCTGGATTTCTTTTTGTAAAAGATTAAGCTCTTTCGCAGAGAGGTTTTCACTTAAAATATTGTATGGAGAAAATGTACAGAAAGAAATTTCATTATCATTTTCATAGTATCTCAAAAGGTCATACCCGGTTGATGAATCAACAGTAATCCATTTATCGTTTGTACGGCTACCGATTGTGCCACCTGTAAAAATAACTGCAATTTTCATAAATCTTCCTCGCAAAATAGATCTGTATTATTTATACCATATTATAAAGAAAATTAAAAGTGCTATATTTTCAGTATTTGTTTAATTTACTTTTTTACTCTTTTGTGTTATATTTATTCAGGTGATAATTATGCATATAAATGGTTTTCAAAAATTAACAGTGTTGGATTATCCTGGCAAGGTGGCTTGTATCGTATTTACACCCGGATGTAATTTCCGTTGTCCTTTCTGTCATAATGCCTCCTTGGTAACTCACATTGACAAAGAAACATATGTTGATGTTGATGAAGTGCTTTCATATTTAAAGAAAAGACAAGGTCTTCTTGATGGCGTGGTTATAACAGGCGGGGAGCCTCTTTTACAGAATGGCATTGAAGACTTTATAGCACAGATTAAGGACTTAGGTTATTTGGTCAAGCTTGATACGAATGGTAGTTTTCCTGAAAAACTCATTTCTGTTGTGGAAAAAGGTCTTGTTGATTATGTTGCAATGGATATTAAGAATAGTAAAGAGAAATATGCAGAAACTATAGGTGTCGATGACTTCAATATTACACCAATAGAAAAAAGCGTAGAGTTTTTATTACAGGGAAAAGTTGATTATGAATTCCGTACAACTATCGTTAAAGATTTTCACACACTTGATGATATACAAGATATTGTGGTGTGGATTAAAGGCGCACACAAGTACTTTTTACAGAATTTTGTGGACTCTGGAGACCTTATAAAGCCTGATTTAGAGCCTGTTTCGGCACTTTTGCTTAAAGAAATGCAGAAAAAAGCCTTGGAATTTATACCAAGTGTTGAAATTCGAGGAATTTAGAAAAAACACAAGATATTGTGCAAAAACCTATTGACAACACACTATATATGTACTATAATAAATCTCGCTAACCAAAAAATGTGCGTACTGGGTAGCGGGATTTACCTTTAATGCACAGAAAAATTTCAATTCAGTAGGAGGGCATAAAATGTATAACGTATTAAAAAGAGACGGCAAAATAGCAAATTTTGACGTTAAGAAGATTGCGGACGCTATTACACAGGCATTTGACGCTTGTAACAAACAGTTTAACCCTGATATTATCGATTTCCTGGCTCTTAAAGTAACAGCAGATTTCGAACCAAAAATCAAGGATGGTAACATCGCTGTTGAAGATATTCAGGACAGTGTTGAATCGGTTCTTATCAAGGCCGGTTATGACGATGTTGCTAAGGCATACATTATTTATCGTCGCCAAAGAGAGAAAGTTCGTAACATTAATGCAACAATGGTTGACTACAAGGCAATTATTGACAACTACCTCAATGTTAACGACTGGCGTGTTAAAGAGAATTCAACAGTTACTTACTCAGTAGGTGGTTTGATTCTTTCAAACTCAGGTGCGGTTACAGCTAACTATTGGCTCTCTGAAATTTATGATGATGAAATCGGCAACGCTCACAGAAATGCTGATATTCACATTCACGACCTTTCAATGCTTACAGGCTACTGTGCAGGTTGGTCACTCAAGCAGTTGATTCAGGAAGGTCTTGGTGGTGTTCCCGGAAAGATTACATCTGCTCCTGCAGCTCATCTTTCAACACTCTGCAACCAGATGGTTAACTTCCTTGGAATTATGCAGAATGAATGGGCAGGTGCTCAGGCATTTTCATCATTTGACACATATCTTGCACCTTTCGTAAAGGTTGACAACCTTTCATATAAAGAAGTTAAACAGTGCATCCAGTCATTCATCTATGGTGTTAATACTCCATCTCGTTGGGGTACACAGTCACCATTCACAAACATCACTCTTGACTGGACAGTTCCAAATGACCTTGCTGAGCTCAACTGTATCGTTGGCGGTAAGGAAATGGATTTCAAATATAAAGATTGTAAAGCTGAAATGGATATGGTTAACAAAGCTTTCATCGAAGTTATGGTTGAAGGCGATGCTAATGGCCGTGGATTCCAGTATCCGATTCCAACTTATTCAATCACTCGTGATTTTGACTGGTCAGAAACAGAGAACAACAAGCTTCTCTTTGAAATGACAGCAAAATATGGTACACCATATTTCTCAAACTACATCAACAGCGATATGGAGCCATCAGACGTTCGTTCAATGTGCTGCCGTCTTCGTCTTGACCTCCGTGAGCTTCGCAAGAAGTCAGGTGGTTTCTTCGGTAGTGGTGAATCAACAGGTTCAGTTGGTGTTGTTACAATCAACTTGCCAAGAATTGCTTACCTTGCAAAGGACGAAGCTGATTTCTATGCTCGTCTTGACAAGATGATGGATATTTCTGCTCGTTCACTTAAGGTTAAGCGTGATGTTATCACAAAGCTTCTTGATGCAGGTCTCTATCCATACACAAAGAGATATCTTGGCACATTCAACAACCACTTCTCAACAATCGGTCTTGTTGGTATGAACGAAGTTGGTCTTAATGCAAAATGGCTTCAGGCTGATATGACAACAGAAAAGACACAGCAGTTTGCAAAAGATGTTCTTAATCACATGAGAGAACGACTTTCTGACTATCAGGAACTTTACGGTGACCTTTACAACCTTGAAGCTACTCCTGCTGAGTCAACTGCATTCCGTCTTGCAAAACACGACCTTAAGTACTACCCAGACATTATTACAGCAGGTAGAAAAGAAGGTGAAACACCTTACTATACAAACAGCTCACATCTTCCTGTTGGCTATACACAGGATATCTTCACAGCACTTGATATGCAGGATGAACTCCATACACTTTACACATCAGGTACTGTATTCCATGCATTCCTTGGTGAAAAGCTTCCTGACTGGCAGTCTTGTGCAACTCTCGTAAGAAAGATTGCATCTAACTACAGACTTCCATACTACTCAATTTCACCAATTTACTCAATCTGTAAGAATCACGGATATATCGCAGGTGAAGCATTCACTTGTCCTGAATGTGGTGAAGAAGCAGAAGTTTATTCAAGAATTACAGGT
>JAZNLY010000097.1:0-2786 GCA_045579305.1 Candidatus Fimenecus sp.
ATCAATTCTTTGGGCAAATCGTAATAAAAATCAGATTTTTTCATAGTAATTCTCCGTAAAAATATAGAAAATAATAAAAACGTTTGACACAAGGGCTCTATAATGGTATTATATTAGAGCGATTGAGGTGCAATAAAAATCAGTATCGTTTTTGAAACTTCCAAGAGTTTTTGATAAAACGTGAAAGGGTTTGTTGCCGAAGAAAAAATAGGGCTTGGGAAATATTTTTTCTGGTTGTATTATTAACAGTAATGCAACTGTCATCATTTATGATGGAGTGCTTTCGTATTATGACATATGTCAGTAATACTTTGTATTTTATTCAGTAATGGTGGCAAAAATCATTACTGATTTTTTATAACGAATGATATATTATCATTTTTTGGAGGTAATTTCAAGTGAAAAAGTATAATGTAGGTGTAATCGGTGCAACAGGTATGGTTGGTCAGCGTTTTATGACACTTTTAGATAACCATCCATGGTTTGATGTTAAGGTTTTAGCAGCAAGTCCTCGTTCTGCAGGTAAAAAATATTCAGAAGCTGTAGGTGCTAAGTGGTGTATGGATGTTGATATTCCTGAAGCAATGAAAGATATTGTTGTTATGGACGCTACTGCTGATATTGATAAAATTGCATCACAGGTTGATTTTGTATTCTGTGCAGTTGATATGAAAAAAGATGAAATCAAAGCATTAGAAGAAGCATATGCAAAAGCTGAATGTCCTGTTATTTCTAATAACAGTGCACACAGACATACTCCTGACGTTCCAATGATTGTTCCTGAACTTAATGCTGAACATGCAAAAATTATTCCAGCACAAAGAAAAAGACTTGGTACAAAACGTGGTTTTATTGCAGTTAAATCTAATTGCTCACTCCAGAGTTATGTTCCTGCTCTCTTCCCTCTTTCAAAATTTGGAATCAAAGATGTTCTTGTTTGCACTTATCAGGCAATTTCAGGTGCAGGTAAAACATTCCAGACATGGCCAGAAATGGTTGACAATGTAATACCATTCATTGGTGGCGAAGAAGAAAAAAGTGAAAAAGAACCACTTAAAATCTGGGGTAAAGTTGAAGGGAATGAAATCGTTCCAGCAACATCTCCTAATTTCACAGCACAGTGTATTCGTGTTCCTGTTTCAAATGGTCATATGGGTGCAGTTTTTGTAAGATTTGAGAATAAACCATCAAAAGAAGAAATATTAAATATATGGAAGGAATTTGCAGGTCGTGCACAGGAATTAGAACTTCCACACGCTCCAAAACAGTTCCTTAACTATTTTGAAGAAGATAATATGCCACAGACAAAAATGCATCGTGACCTTGAAGGTGGTATGGCAATTTCAGTTGGTAGACTTCGTGAAGATACACAATATGATTATAAATTTGTATGTCTTTCACATAACACACTTCGTGGTGCCGCTGGTGGTGCTGTTCTTATGGCAGAACTTCTTTGTGCAGAAGGTTATATGGACTAATTTCCAAATAAGGAGAATTGATTATGAGTAACAATCCAATTTTTACAGGATGTGGCGTTGCTATTGTAACACCATTTAATGATGATTTTAGTGTAAACTATAAATCACTTGAGAATCTTTTGGAATACCACATTGCTAATGGTACTGACTCAATTGTAATTTGTGGTACTACCGGTGAAAGTGCAACTCTTACACCAAAAGAACATTCAGATGTAATCAAATTTACTTGTGATGTTGTTAATCACAGAATTCCTGTTATTGCTGGTACAGGTAGTAACGAAACAGCATATGCTATTGAGCTTTCTAATGATGCTGAAAAAGCAGGTGCTGATGCTATGCTTGTTGTTACACCTTATTACAACAAATGCTCACAGCGTGGTCTTGTAAAGCATTATCAGGCAATTGCAGATAACACATCAAAGCCAATTATTATTTATAATGTTCCAAGCAGAACAGGTGTTAATGTTCTTCCATCTACATACGCTGAGCTTTGTGAACACAAGAATATTATTGCTACTAAAGAAGCAAGCGGTAATATTTCACAGATTGCGGAAACAATCGCACTTTGTGGTGATAAGCTTGATGTTTATTCAGGTAATGATGACCAGATTGTACCTCTTATGTCACTTGGCGGTAAAGGTGTAATTTCTGTTCTTTCAAACATCTGTCCAAAACTTGCACACGATATTCCTTCTCTTTATCTTGAAGGTAAGGTTAAGGAAAGTGCTGAACTTCAGCTTAAATATCTTGACCTTATCAATACAATGTTTATGGATGTTAACCCAATTCCAGTTAAAGTTGCTATGAGAATGATGGGCTTTGACGTTGGCCCTCTTCGTATGCCACTTTGCGAAATGGAAGATGCTAAAACAGCAAAGCTTGAATCGATACTTAAGAAGTATAATTTAATCTAATTATTTACTGGACGTGAAAAAATGACAAGGATTATTTTAAGTGGTGCACTTGGTAAAATGGGTAAAGCAATTACTTCTTGTGTTGAAAACAGAAATGATTGTGAAATCGTTGCAGGTGTGGATATAGCAACAGCAGAGTGTTCATTCCCAATTTATAAATCATTTAACGAAATCAATGTTGATGCAGATGTAATTATTGACTTTTCTCATCCATCTGTACTTAATGATTTATTAAGCTTTGCTAAAGAAAAAAAAGTTCCTGCTGTTATTGCAACAACAGGACTTAATGAAGAACAGATTGAATCAATTAAAGTTGCGTCAAATGATGTTCCCCTCTTCTTTTCAGCTAATATGTCAATTGGTGTTAGCCTTGTGTCCGAACTTGCTAAAAAGG
>JAZNLY010000098.1:0-10552 GCA_045579305.1 Candidatus Fimenecus sp.
ATTTTCAAGAGTAATTACTCTCTTGTTATCGGTAATACTTGCTGAAAGCACACAAAGCTCCACAAAATTCAATGACTTTCTAACATCACCGCCACAGGCTGTTGCAATATGCTCACAAACTCCATTTTCAATCTGGAGAGGTATTTCTGTTTCTTTTTCAAGAAAATCAAAACCACGTTTTACTGCAGGAACAATATCTTCAGGAGTAACTGACTTGAATTCAAAAACAGTACAACGGGAAAGCACCGCAGAGTAAATGTAAAAATACGGATTTTCCGTAGTGGATGCTATTAATGTGATTTTACCACTTTCAATGTATTCAAGTAAAGACTGTTGCTGTTTTTTGTTGAAATACTGAATCTCGTCAAGGTAGAGCAAAATGCCATTTGGTGCAGCAAAAGTGTCGAGTTCGCTGACGATTGCTTTAATGTCAGCCGTACTTGCATTTGTACCGTTAATGTGGTGGAGTTTGCGATTTGTGTTTTTCGCAATAATCCTTGCAAGTGTGGTTTTACCCGTGCCTGACGGACCATAAAATATTAAATTCGGTAAATAGCCTGACTCAACAATGTTTCGTAAAGGCATATTTTCGCCAAGCAAATGGCGTTGTCCCACCATATCGTCAATGGTCTGCGGACGAAGTCTGTCTGCTAAAGGTGTTGACATAATTTCACTTCACTATATCTAAAATTTCTTCTGCTGTATCTACTATATATTCGGCATTGTATTCTTCGAAATCTTCCACAGTGCCGAAGCCATAAGTCACTGCAAGACAAGGGATTCCAACCTGATGAGCACCCTCAATATCGAATTTTGTGTCACCCACCATAAGGGTTTCTTCCATTGTTGCACCTATGTTTTTCATGGCGTTTTCGATAACCGTTGCCTTACTTTCGCTTGTGTTGTCGAATTCGGTACCACCAAGAAAATCAAAGTATTGCTTTATGCCGAGATTATCGCAAATCTGGTCAACGAAATGCAAAGGCTTTGAAGATGCTGTTGCGAGAATATAACCCTGCTCGTTTAAACTTTTAAGAGTTTCGGCAACACCGTCATAAAGTCTGCTTTCAAGATAACCGATTTTTCTGTATCTTTCACGATATTTATCGGTCATTTCCCAGGCGTGTTTATCGTCAAAGCCACAGTACACAGTAAAGCTGTGATAGAGTGGAGGACCTATGAATTTTTTAAGCAAATCATCGGGTGGTGTGCCGTGGTCATAGCTTTCAAAAGCATAGGTAAGGCTCTTGAAAATGCCTTCCGATGAATCGGTCAATGTGCCGTCAAAATCAAATAAAATATATTTAAACTTAGCCATAAATTACTATTTCATACTCCTTGTACCAGGTTTCACCAACTGTGAGAGTGTTGCTCCACTCTCTTTCTGTAATATCACCATTGAAATCCGCACCGTCACATCTGCCATACCAAGGCTCAATGCATACAAAAGGTGCGTTTTTCTTTGTCGGTGACCAGATGCCGAAAAGAGGTGCCTGGAATTTCATTGTAAGATATTTTTTATCGTTATCTACAAGTGAAACTTCAGTTACGTTACTGTTTTCAATAATCAATGCATCCTTGTCAAAAATGCTGTCGTGAAGAACAAAGCTGCTTTCTGTGTTGTATTTTTCAGGGGTATAAAGTCCGTCAGAATTGACAAGGCTATATTGGAGATTTTCACCATTCATTGAGAGCACAGTCTTGCTCTTTTCACAGTAAAATGCAGGATGTGCACCGATTGAAAAGTGAATTGTTTTATCATCTGTGTTTTCCACATTCCAACCAACAACAATTGTATCATTTTTAAGTTCAAATGAACAAATGAGACGGAACTTGAAAGGATATTTAGTGAGAGTTTCATCGTTGCTTTCCAACGCGAAAACAAGCTTGCTTTCACTCTGTTCAATAAGAGTAAATTCACTATCTCTTGCAAAGCCGTGCTGACCGAGAGCATATTCTTTTCCATTATATGTTGTTTTTCCGTTTTTATATTTACCTACAACAGGGAAAAGCACGGGACTTCTTCTGCCCCAGAATTCAGGGTCACCCTGCCAGAGCATTTCTCTGTTTTCTTTTTTATTAAAAATTGAAGATAATTCAGCACCGTGTGTATTAACGCTGATTGCTAAATATTCATTTTCAAGATGAAAAAGCATAAAATCACCAACCGCTTATATTAATAGTCATTATGAATAGCTTGCTACAAAGAATATCCCTTGTGGAACTTCTTTGTGGAGATTCTTCACCACGTTCAGAATGACACTCGACTTGATGAACATTATACAATAAAACTCCTTTTTCGTCAACTAATTTCAAGAACATTTGTTCGAGAAATTTTTGAAAAAAATGTAAATTTATAATAAAATTTTGCAAAATCCCCTTTTAATTTTCAAAAATTAGTGGTATACTATTAAAGGCTTTTGAGCGTCATTGTGGAATTGTGCTCAGATGCCATAAAATTTGACTTTTTTACTATATATTGGTATTTACTTATATTTGATTTTGGGAGGGAAGAGTCCTTGGAAAAAATCATAATTAACGGCGGGAAAAGATTGACCGGTGAAGTTGAAATAAGCGGTGCAAAAAATGCCGTTGTAGCGATAATTCCTGCGACCATTCTCGCAGAAGGTGTTTGTCGGATTGAAAATATTCCTGACATCAGTGACGTTTCTGCAATGATTAAGATTTTACGCCATTTAGGCGCAGAAATAAAAATGATAAATAAGAGCACTCTTGAAATAGATACTTCTCATATCCGTTCAAATGTGGTTGAACACGATTTATCCAAGCTTATGCGTGCTTCCTATTACTTTATCGGCGTTTTATTGGGCCGATTCAACCACGCAAAGGTTGCAATGCCCGGTGGTTGTCAGTTTGGTGTTCGTCCTATCGACCAGCATATCAAGGGGTTTGAGGCAATTGGTGCAAGCGTTACTATGGAAGAAAACGCTATGGTTGACGTTAAGGCAGAAAATCTTTTAGGTGCTTCTGTTTATTTTGACGTTGTGTCCGTTGGTGCTACAATAAACCTTATGTTGGCAGCAGTTAAGGCAAAGGGTCTTACAATTATTGAAAATGCGGCAAAAGAGCCACATATTGTTGACCTTGCAAACTTTCTGAACTCTATGGGTGCCGACGTTCGTGGTGCAGGTACTGACGTGATTAAAATCCGTGGTGTGGACAAGCTTCACGGTTGCGAATATGCAATTATCCCTGACCAGATTGAGGCGGGAACATATATGGTTGCTGCAGCGGCAACTAAGGGTGATGTACTTATTAAGAATGTTATTCCAAAGCATCTTGAATCCATCACAGCAAAGCTTGTTGAATGTGGAATTATGGTTGAGGAATATGACGATTCAATCAGAATTTTCTCAGATTGTCGCCCTAACCATTGTAGTGTAAAGACAATGCCTCATCCGGGATTCCCTACAGATATGCAACCGCAGTTTTCAGTGCTTCTTGCTATTGCAAGAGGTAACAGTATGGTTTCGGAAAGCGTGTGGGATAACAGATTCCGTTACATTGAGCAGTTAATCCGCATGGGTGCGAAGATGAACGTTGACGGAAAGTCTGCATTTATTGAAGGCGTTGAGGGACTTAAAGGTGCTCCTGTTATTGCAAATGACCTTCGTGCAGGTGCAGCAATGGTTATTGCCGGTCTTGTGGCAAGCGGAGTAACTGAAATTGAAGAAATTCATCATATTCAGCGTGGATATGATAACATAATTGAAAAATTACGTAGCTTAGGTGCGGATATAGAATTAAGAAACAGTCCTGACGACGAAAAAGCCGTATTGAGCGTAGGTTAAGAAGATTTAAGGACGGTTTAATTACCGTCCTTTTTTAATACAAATTAAATTACTGGGTCATTCTGAGGAATGAAATGACGAAAAATCTCTTATCAAATGAATAGACCATTCACTTCGTTCAGGATAATATGTGAATTAAGGGAGATTCTTCGCTTACGCTCAGAATGACAGTTTAAATCAGCAATTAGGAGAAATATAATGGCAAAATTCTGTCCCCTGTTTTCATCATCAACAGGAAATTCAATATATATAGGTGCTGGTGAAGACTCAATTCTTATCGATATGGGAATGACGGCAAAACAGATTGAACAATCCCTTCACAATATCGGTGTGGATGCAGACAGTATCCGTAATGTTTTCATAACTCATGAGCATAACGACCACGTCAAGGGATTAAGAGTCTTTTCAAAAAAGCATAAGGTAAGGGCGTATATGACTCAGGGTACATACGAGGCTTTGTCAGAAACAGATGCCCTTGAAAACATCGAGGAATGTGGAATTATAACTCCCGATGGAGCAGATTTGGGTTGTATGTGTGTGAAATCTTTTTCCACATCCCACGACTCCAAAGAGCCTTGTGGTTATACAGTTGAGATTGCAAATGGCAGAAAGCTTGCAGTTGCCACTGACCTTGGTATAATGACGGACACGGTTTTTGATGCAATAAGGGGCTCGGACCTTGTTATGCTTGAATCAAACCACGATGTGAATATGCTTCAGTGTGGCGGATATCCATATATTCTTAAAAGAAGAATTCTAGGTGTAAAGGGGCATTTGTCAAATGATGATTGTGCAAAAACTGTGGCAAAATTATTGCAGACAGGTACAACACGATTTTTCTTAGGACATTTAAGCCGTGAAAATAATCTCCCACAGCTTGCATATCAGACAAGTGTCTGTGCACTTTCAATGGAAGGTGCTCAGGAGGGTGATGACTATCTTATAAGGGTTGCCAAACCTGTATGGGACGAAAAGGCGATGATATTATGATGAATGTTCATCTCATAGTTTTGGGAAAATTAAAAGAAAAATATATGAAAGATTTTTCAGAAGAATATGAAAAAAGACTTTCAGCATATTGTAAAATGACTGTGACCGAGTTTGAGCCGGTGAAACTTCCGGATAATCCATCACAGAGTGAAATCGACAATGCTCTCAGTAAAGAAACACAGATGATAATGGCTAAAATACCCAAAAATTCCTATGTGTTTTCTATGTGTATTGAGGGGAAACAGATGTCCAGTGAAGAGCTGTCACAGAAGCTTCAGGATATTGCTCTTTCAGGGAAAAGCTCGGTAGTTTTCATAATCGGAAGCTCATTCGGACTTTCTGACGAAATAAAGAGAATGTCGGATTACAGATTTTCAATGTCAAAGATGACTTTTCCGCACAAACTGGCAAGAATAATGCTGACAGAACAGATTTACAGAGCATTCTCTATAAGTAATAATGGGAAATACCATAAATAATTTATAAAAAGAAAAAAGTTTGTTATTAATTTGTTAAAATTTGTTCGATATTATTAAGAAAATAATTTGTAATTGAGGAGGTCTTGCTATGCAAAAAGAAAAAATCCTTGTTGTGGATGATGAAAAAAATATTTGTGATTTATTAAGAATGTATCTTGAAAAAGAGGACTATGCTGTTGTTATGGCTCATAATGGTGTTGATGCTGTCAGTATGTTTTCATCAGAAAAGCCTGATTTGGTTCTGCTTGACATTATGCTTCCTCAACTTGACGGATGGCAGGTTTGTCGTGAAATCAGAAAGGTAAGTGAAAAACCGATTATTATGCTGACTGCTAAGGATGAGGTCTTTGACAAGGTGCTCGGACTTGAACTCGGGGCAGATGATTATGTTACAAAACCATTTGATACAAAAGAGATTATTGCTCGTATAAAGGCTGTTTTACGAAGAACATCAGTAGTCAAAGAAACAGAAATGAAAGAAGTTAAATACGATAAGCTTTCAGTCAACCTTACAAATTATGAGTTGAAGGTTGATGGTGAAGTTGTTGATACACCACCAAAAGAACTGGAACTTATCTATTATCTCGCAAGTAATCCTGACAGAGTTTTCACCCGTGACCAGCTTCTTGATGATGTGTGGGGCTTTGACTATTATGGTGACAGCCGTACAGTTGACGTGCATATCAAACGACTTCGTGACAAGCTCAAGGGCGTTTCTGAGGAATGGGAATTGCGTACAATCTGGAGTATAGGATATAAGTTTGAAACTCATGAAAAAAAGTAATTTTTTGAAAAGACGTTTTGAGAGAATAAGTGTTTTTTTCACTCATTTGCCGTTGTTTGCCAAATACCTTACAATTATGACCGCGCTTATGCTTGTGAGTTATATTGTTCTGGCATCATCATTGATGGTGTTTATCTCTAACCGATGGGCAAAAGAAACACAGGACCGACTGAAAATTAATGTTCAACAATGTGCGGAGTACGGTGAGAGCCTTTTTTCTGAATGTCATTCGCAAGAAGACGTGGATAATGCGTTGCTTATAATCAGCAATAATATCGGTATAACATCTTCTGCTATTGATTCGGATATATTTTTCTCCAATCATGAAGGAAAAGTAATTATCTGCAGAGAGGATTTCCTTTATAACTTCACACAAGGCACTGAAGGCTGTCTTGTCCACGGCGGATACAGAATTCCTGTTGAAATAATGAACACCGTGAAAAAAGGCGGATATTTCAGTGTGAAAGAAATCCCGGGACTTTTTACTGAAGAGACGTTTTTTGCCGGGTATCCGGTTTATGTGCACGGACAATTCATTGGTGCGTTTTTTGCAAGCTCTCCTGTCCGTCCTAAACTTATTGAATATGCGTCGAATATGGGTGGTCTGTTCCTTACGTCGGCATTGCTTGCATCGGCACTTTCGTTTATTGTAATTTATGCTTTTACTGCAAAATTGACGAGCCCGTTAAGACAGATGTCCATAGCTACAAAAGCTTACGCTCAGGGAGATTTCAGCAAAAGGGTCAAGGCGCACGGCTCCGATGAGCTGGCAGCACTTTGCAGGTCGTTTAATCAGATGGCAACGGCACTTTCCGTACTTGAATCTTCGCGACGGAGCTTTGTGGCAAATGTTTCTCACGAGCTGAAAACACCTATGACTACTATCGGCGGATTCATTGACGGAATGCTTGACGGTACAATTCCTCAGGAAAAATATCCCGAGTATCTGGGTATTGTTTCGGCAGAGGTAAAAAGATTGTCAAGACTGGTTACTTCTATGCTTAACCTTTCAAAGATTGAAGCAGGTGAGCTGGACATCAAGCTGGTGAAATTTGATATATCACAACTTATAATAAATTGTATGCTCACTTTTGAGCAGGAAATTGAAAAGAAAAACATTAATATAAACGGTTTCGAAGAAATGAAACAAACAATGGTTTATGCCGACCGTGATATGATATATCAGGTTGTCTATAATCTTGTGGATAATGCGGTTAAATTTACCGAAGAAAACGGAACGATTTCTGTTTATATAAATGAAGATAAAAAAGACAAAGTCTTTGTATCCATAGAAAATACAGGTGAGGGAATAGCACCTGAAGAAACAGGAAGAATTTTTGAACGATTCTATAAGGTCGACAAGTCAAGAAGCTACGACATTAAGAGCGCAGGATTGGGACTTTATTTGTGTAAAACTATCGTTGAAATGCACGATGGTAAGATACTTGTGGATAGTGAAAAAGGTAAATATACAAGATTTACATTTATATTGTCAAAAGGTAACGGCAAAAACAATGCTTAATCTGGAGGAAAGCTTATGAATGAGAATTTTAATAATGGAGTCAATGGCGGGATGAACAACGATGATTATGTTGTGAATCCTGTACCTGAACAGACTCCTGATGAAAATACGGTTGTAAATCCGGTGCAGAACCATATGCCTGTAGAGGGTGGAGAATCAAATCCTGTACAGAATGATATCCCAACCGGAAATGTGGGTGCAAATCCTGTGACAGAAAACACGCCTTATGGTAACCCTGTTTCGAATTCACAACCTGTAACACCACCTTCGGGATATGGTGCACCTGCATTTAACTCACAGCAGACATACAATAATCAACAATATCAATATATGCCTTATGGCAACTATAATTATCCAAAGGCTTTTCAGGATGAACAGAAGAAAAAGCAGAAAGATAAGAAAAAAGGCAGAATTATTGCTGTAGCAATTATGGCTGTGATTTTTGTTTTTGCAGTAACTGTGTTGTTAAGTTCGCTTATTTCAGATAATAAGCCTGATACGGGTAAATACAAAGGTGACGATACACAGATGAATCTTGTTGAAACACCAAAAGATACTATAGATGTTCCTTCGGAAGGTGTATTGACTGCAAAACAGGTTTACCAGAAGGTTCACCAGAGTTCAGTCGGTATTCTTGTGTACACAAAAAACCAACAGAATGTTTATTCTGAGGGTACGGGCGTTGTTATGGGGCTTAATGGAGATAAGACTGCGACATATATAATCACTTGTGCTCACGTTATCTCTGTCAGAAATCCACAGATTATAGTTCAGACTGCAGACGGTACACAATATGATGCAGTTGTTGTGGGTGCTGATGCAAAGACTGATATCGGCCTTCTGCGAGTGAATACAACAGACCTTCCGGCAG
This sequence comes from Candidatus Fimenecus sp., assembly GCA_045579305.1. Taxonomy (GTDB): domain Bacteria; phylum Bacillota; class Clostridia; order Oscillospirales; family Acutalibacteraceae; genus Fimenecus. The sequence goes on from JAZNLY010000098.1 coordinate 8,459, forward strand.
CAGAGTTTGCGGCTTCTGATGAATTGATAGTTGGCGATACTGTTTATGCAATCGGTAATCCCGGTGGAATACAGTTCTTCGGTTCTTTCACAAACGGAATGGTTTCTGCAATCGCAAGACCTATTGACAGCCCTGTCGGATATGAGGTTGACTGTGTTCAGCATACGGCTGCAATCAATCCCGGTAACTCAGGTGGTGCGCTTCTCAATGAATATGGTCAGGTAATTGGTATCAACTCATCAAAAATTGCTTCTACTGATTTTGAAGGAATGGGCTTTGCAGTTCCTACTCACACGGTTAAAGAAGTTGTTGACGAATTGATTAAGAACGGATATGTTTCAAATCGTCCTGTGCTCGGTCTCACATTTATTCCGGCAACACAGAATCAGACATATTCAATTATCGTTAAGGCAAATAAGCTTCCGGCAGGCTCCATTGTTATTGAAGATATTATGATGGGCAGCGACCTTAAGAATACTGAAGTTAAAGCAGGGGATATGATTACTGCAGTAAACGGCAAGAAACTTGACACTTATGAAGTGTTGCTTGAGGTTATTGAAAATGGTAAGGTTGGCGATGTGCTGACACTTGAAATCTGCCGTGTTGATGCAAATTACAATATATCTACTTTTGAAGTGAAGGCTAAACTTGTTGAGGATACTGCAACATCTGTTCAGCAGAATGAACCGGTGCAGGATGATTTTATTTTCCCGTTTGGTGAATAAATAAAAGGAAATGCATGAAAAAACAACACAGAAGTGTGAATAGGAGGGAATCTGATGTTGAGTGATAAAAAATTATATAAGAGTACGGACAAAAAGCTTGACGGTGTATGTGCCGGATTTGCGGAGTTCTTTGAAATTGACCCAACTATTGTAAGAGTATTATATGCCTTGGTTTCCATAGTTACAGGTACTGTGGGCGGAATAGTGTTTTATATAATTCTTGCTATGGTTATGCCACGAAGACCTCTTCCTGATTATCAGTATAATGAATTTGAACAGGACAAAAGGTAACGAATAAAAAAGGTCATTCTGAGAAATGACGACTAATCTCTGCTGTTGAATATGTACCTTTTGGAGAGATTCTTCGCTTGTGCTCAGAACGACATATAATCTGGTGTGTATTATGGGAAAAATATTGGAATTTAACGGAAATACTTCCAAGGAATTAAAGGATTTAAGAGAAAAACTCATTGAGGAATATGAAGATATTGAGGACCAGTTATATGACCTTGAGGATTTTCAGCCCGATGAGGACGACAAAAAGGAATTTGCTCTCTGGGAAGAAGAATACAAGGCTCTTGAACAAAGGCTTGATGACCTTGAAAGCAGAATTGTAGAAATTGACGAGCAAATTAAGAATATATAATAAAGAAATGGCAGGGATAAAACCCTGCCATTGTTTTTATATGCAAATCATAATTTATCGGGTCCCTCAGCCACCTTGCGGTGGCACCTTCCTCCTCGTGAGGGAAGGGGCAGAGAAGTTATGCTGAAACTACATTATGAAAAACGAAATAGGATTTTAAAATAATCGCCTGACAGGATTTGTCATATTCCGTTTCATAACAACCTGATTTTATAATATTGTATTTTTTCTGAAACAGAAAATATGTAGCAAGTCGGTCAAAAATCTTGTGAGCGTCGTTACCGCCTCTTGAATATGGCATATAAATATCCACACTGATTGTGGTATCAACTTCACGGTCACTGATTGTTTCAATTTTACCGTTCTCCAAGGTTCTTGTAAGCTGTGGACCAATCTGACAGCCCTTTGTTGAAAAGGCAACAATAGGCTCATCCAATGGAACCGGCTTGATATCGTTTTCATAAGCTGTTACGAAAGTCAAGTCAAGAAACTGTGCTTCACTTGAAATCTGGAGTTTTATCGAATCCATCATTGTTCCGTTTTGGTTCATAAATCAACCTCCGTTGTTTTTCTTATGACCGCCCAGATGTACACGATTTGGTCGTGTACTTTTATTTTTTCGGCACGGTCAATCATATAAATATTGTTTTCAATATCGTGAATTCTGTATCTGTTGTCAAGCTTTGTAAGGTCGTGATTAGCAGGGCCTATGTACAGATAAAC
>JAZNLY010000099.1:0-2847 GCA_045579305.1 Candidatus Fimenecus sp.
TAATCCCAGATATCAATCTTCTGAAGTTCGTGAGATGTACGGAAACCGTCGAAGAAGTTAAGGAATGGAACACGGCTTTCGATAGTTGCAAGGTGAGCAACAGCACCAAGGTCCATAACTTCCTGTGTATTTGTTTCAGCGAGCATTGCAAAACCTGTCTGACGACAAGCATAAACGTCTGAATGGTCACCGAAGATGTTAAGAGCATGTGAAGCTACGCAACGAGCTGATACGTGGAAAACTGAAGGAAGGAGTTCACCAGCAATCTTATACATATTTGGAATCATAAGAAGAAGACCCTGAGAAGCTGTATAAGTTGTTGTGAGAGCACCTGCTGCAAGAGAACCGTGAACAGTACCTGCTGCACCTGCTTCTGACTGCATTTCAGCAACACGAACCTGTGTGCCGAAGATGTTTTTTCTTCCCTGTGCAGACCACTGGTCAACGTAGTCAGCCATTGGAGAAGATGGTGTGATTGGGTAAATACCGGCTACTTCTGTGAACGCATAAGATACGTGAGCAGCAGCAGTATTACCGTCCATAGTTTTCTTTTGTCTAACTATGGGTGTCTTGTTTTCTGCCATTTTGTATTTCCTCCTCATATGGAATTAAATATTAATTTAGTATGCCTATTCATACATCATAAATCATAACACTTTTATAATAAAATGTAAATAGATTTAACTCTAAAAAATGACGAACTTTGATAAAATTTTAACCATTTTTTGTGTAATATGGAAAATGTGAATTTTGCTGTATTTGACAAAAGGTATATTTTGTTATACAATATACAATGATATTTTATGAGTATCTCTATATTATTTATATAAGGATGGTTTTGTTCTATGATGGACGACCCGGGGAGTATTATTTTTAAGATAGTAACTCTTTTCACATTGATTTTTGTCAATGCATTTTTCTCAATGTCAGAAATGGCAATTGTTACTCTTAATGACAACAAAATTGATAAAATGGCAAGCGAGGGTAACAAAAAAGCAAAACAAATTCAGAAACTTACTGAAAACACAAGTTCATTCCTTTCAACAATCCAGATTGGCGTTACTCTGGCAGGGTTTCTGACATCAGCTACTGCTGCTCAGTCATTTGCAGAAATGCTTGCAAACGTAATTTCGAGAACTGCTGTTGTGAATGTCGTTCCTGTTGGTGTAATCAGTGGATTCTCAACAGTTGTGATTACACTTATTATGTCATATTTCTCCCTTGTTTTAGGTGAACTTGTACCAAAGAAAATAGCTATGAACAAGCCTGAAAAGATGGCGTTTATGGCAGCACCAATTCTTGTGTTTGTAGCGAAGATTACAAGACCGGTTGTTAAATTTTTAGCTCTTTCGACTAATGGTGTACTTCGTCTTATTGGTATTGACCCACATGCTGATGAAGAAGTTGTTACGGAAGAAGAAATCCGAATGATGGTTGACGTTGGCGGAGAAAAAGGTGTTATTGAAGATGTTCAGATTGAAATGATTAACAACATCTTTGAGTTTGATGACATTGACGTTGCCGACATTATGACTCATCGTACCGATATGGTTTGTGTTGATGAGGAAGAGCCATTGGTGGAAGCAGTTAAACTTTCTATCGAAAACGGATTTTCAAGAATTCCTGTTTACAAGGAAGACCCTGATAATATTATTGGTATTGTTTATATTAAGGACTTTCTCAAATATGTTGGCACAACACTTCCAAAGACAAAAACTGTCAAGGATATGATGCGACCTGCATACTACGTTCCTGAAACAAAACGTTGTGGTGAACTTTTCACTGAAATGACAGAAAAACGAGTTCAGATGGCTGTTGTTGTTGATGAATATGGTGGAACAGCGGGTATCGTAACGCTTGAAGACTTGCTTGAATCCATCGTTGGTAATATTCAGGACGAATATGACCAGGAGGATGAGGAAATTTCAATCATCAATGACACAACCTTTGAAGTTGACGGAATTACCGATATCGAAGAGGTTGAGGAACATACAGGAAAAACATTCCCTGAAGGTGACTACGACACAATTGGTGGTTATATCATCAGCGTCTTAGGTTTCTTACCGGAAGACGGACAGATGAACGAAGTACAGTTCGAGAATGTTAAGTTTACAGTTTTAAATGTTGAAGAAAGAAGAATAGGTAAAGTCAAGGTTGAAATTCTTCCTGAAGAGAAAAAGGAAGAACCTGAAGAAAGACACTTCTTCAAACGAAACGAAGAATAAACTAAAAATGTAGGGGCGATTCACGAATCGCCCGTTTTTGTTTAAAGGTATAAGGTATGCAAAAAATAAATTATCAGAAACAACTTGATAAGATTATCGAAAATTTAGGGGATAGAGTGCCTTCACTCCTTCTTCATTCTTGTTGTGCGCCTTGTAGTAGTTATTGCATTGAATATCTGTCACAATATTTTAATATCACTGTCCTTTATTATAACCCCAACATTTATCCTGAAACTGAATACGAAAAACGAAAAGCAGAGCAAAAACGATTAATCAAAGAAATGGAAACTAAATATCCCGTTAAAATGCTTGACTGCGATTTTGAAAGTGAAAAGTTTTATGAAATGGCAAAAGGATTAGAAGATTGTCGTGAATGTGGTGAAAGATGCTTTAAATGTTATCGTTTAAGACTGGAAAAGACAGTAGAAGAAGCAAAGAAATATAGCTTTGATTACTTCACAACAACATTGACTATCAGCCCACTTAAAAATGCTGAAAAAATCAACGAAATCGGTAATGATTTAAGTGAAGAAAATGGTGTTGAGTGGTTACCATCTGATTTCAAGAAAAAAGAAGGCTATAAAAGGTCAATAGAATTAAGTAAAGCATATAACCTTTACAG
>JAZNLY010000100.1:0-3526 GCA_045579305.1 Candidatus Fimenecus sp.
CGGCGGGGTCAAGACCCCGCCCTACCGCTACACCATATTGGTTGTTCCTTAAAATTGCAACGCAGTTCCACAATTCTGAATTCTGCATTCAATCGACAAACTCCAATTTGAATATAAAAACTGCCCGGTAATAACCGAGCAGTCTGATTTTATATCATCTTATTTTATAAGATTGTAAATTGATGGTACAAACCAACCTAAAATTGTGGGCACAAGGAATGCAAAGCCTATTGATGTAAGAAGTGTTAAACCCCATTTTTCGAGCCTTGCAAAGAGCCAGAATATTCCATACCAAGGTGCTACAAGAATTTTATTGATTAACTTTGTCTTGCCGTTGAAATAGTTTTCTTTAAGCATCATTACGTCTTCAATCTGCGGAAAGAGATTTGTGAGAAGAGCAATCCCGAAGTAAAGACAAACCCAAGCAAATATATCTTCATATTTTGCAAAGTAAATTATTGCTGTTGAGCCATAGGAAAGAGTTAAAAAACCCAACATAAAATTCATAAAAAATGGGATAAAGCAGATGTCAAAGCTCGGACCGCGTCTCATAACCAACTGATGGTCAACGTGAGAAAGCATTTCATTAAACTGAATAACCTTTTCATCTTCAACAATTATCTTTGCACTTCTGCAAACCATATGCTCAAAAAAAGCATGCAATACAGCACCCGGAAGAGTTAATACTTTAACTATTACATAAATTATACTCATATTAAATCATACCTTCCGCTTTCTGCAATTTGTTTAAGTGTGAGCTTACCTTCTTTAAAATCAGTAACGTCGCTTGTAAAAGCAATTGAATCATCACCATATGAATCAATTTCAAGTTCCAATGCCTTGAATGCTTCTGTATCCTCAGTTGCATATGCCAATATAGCATACAAGTCTCTTATCTGAATTGTAAGACCGCCTGTCAGAGATGTGCTGTCATATGCTTCACCGATTGTCTTATATGCACTTTCAATATCATCCTGCATTATAGAGTTGAGGGCCTGCTGAATCTGGAGCATATAACCGTACTGCATAATGAAGCTTTCACCATTTGGAAGACCGCTCAACATTTTAAGACCTTTGTCACAAACCTGCTGTGCCGCTGCATAATCCTTATCTCTGTATCGATAAAGCAAAGACTTAACCATATACCATTCTGCAGATTCGGCATTGACCTTTTTATATCTGTCAATAAGCTCTTCAGCCTTATCATACTCACCTGTACCTGCATAAGTACTTGCTAACAACGGAGCAACGAGAGTCCACATATATTCTGAAGAATCTGCACATTTCTGTAGGTAACCTAAAATTGTTTTCTGGTCTTTTCCAACCTGCTGTGCCGCTGCATACTGGTACATTCTCACCCAGCCTTCATCACAGATATACACAGTTTCAGTTCCATCCGGGGTAAAATCCTTTTCAGTTTCGTCGAAGTATTCAGTACCCTTTATATATATCTTCTTGCCAACAAGACTTTCAAGCTCACTGACAATAGCATCATAATTCTTTTCAGTTACATCAGAATACTTACTGAGGTGTTTCTGGGCAACCAATGCTGATGCCTGCATTTTTTCTGAATCTTCAAGAATAACATTCAATTTGTGAAATGCAGGAAGTTTAAAGAGAATTTCAGGAATGTTTTCATCAATTTCTGTAATCGCCGAATTCATATTAACCATTTTATAATTGGTTTCTACTCTTTTGGCATGAATATTGAAATATCCTTTTTTACCATCAATTGTCTGTGCAAATTCCTCTGCTGAATCGTACTTGTTAATTGCTGTATGAAGTCGGCCTTCAGACAATGCCTTGTCACCCTGTTTCATCGATGAAAAAACAGGAACGTTAATTGCAAAACAGAAAACCGCAGCAACAGTCAGACAAACTGTAATAATAGCGCAAATTATACCTCTGTAGTCATATGGATATTTTTCCAGAGTTGCTTCACAATCCTCACAATAAGGACTGTCAGGATTCTTTTCTGTTCCCCTGATTTTCTCACCACAATATTCACAGAGACTCTCCTCCGAAATCGGAGCTTTTTTCTCTCCAAGTGAAACCTTCTGTGGATTATATCCCTCAACCTGAATGTTTTCAAGTCCGTCAGCAAAGCTCTCGCTTTCTTTTTTTGCCTTATCAAGTTCTTCTTTGAAAATCTTCGCTAATTCTTCCATTTCATCATGGATATCTTCATTGTTTTCAGAACCTGCACCGGAAAGTTTTTCTTTATTTTCGTCCAAGATTATTCCTCCTTTGGGTTAGTCCTGTATCTTATTCATTTGCGCCGCAGCACTTTTTATATTTTTTACCGCTACCGCAAGGACATGGGTCATTTCTGCCCACTTTTTCACCCTTCTTGACAGGACGTTTCTTTTCACTGCCATCAGTTGAACCGTTTGTAGCAGTTATTTTTGCAGCCTCTTCACGCTTAACATCTTCTTCTGTTCTGATACGGAAAAGAACAAGTGTTGTAACAGTACCTTCACGAATAAGTGAATTCATCTCGTCAAACATATCATAGCTTTCCATTCTGAACGCAACAACAGGGTCCTGCTGAGCATAAGAACGGAGATAAATACCACGCTTGAGTTCGTCCATAGCATCAAGGTGGTCCATCCATCTCTGGTCAACATTATGAAGCAATACTTTACGCTCCAATTCAGCCATAAGGTCTTCGCCGTATTCGTCATACTTTGCGTTATAGATTTCCATAGCCTTGTCGTGGAAATATTTTTTGTATTCTGCATTTGAATCGAACTTTGTTTCAAGTCCTTCTTCCGCAAGATATTTAAGCTTGTTCACAAGACCTGCTCTGTTCCAATCTTCAGGTGACTGTGACGCAGGACAATAGAAATCAACTGTTTCTGCAAAATATCCGTCAAACATTTTAAGAATTGCTGAATGGATGTCATATCCGTCAAGAATCTGATTACGCTGCTCGTAAATCTTCTTTCTCTGTTCATTCATAACATCGTCAAATTTAAGGACATTACGACGAGCAGCAAAGTGATTTCCTTCAACCTTCTTCTGTGCATTTTCAATTGTATTTGAGAAAATCTTTGCTTCAATCGGAAGGTCAGCAGCACCCGGGAAAGCGTCAATTATGTTATAGAATCGGTCACCTGCGAAAAGGCGGAGCAATTCGTCTTCCGCTGAAAGGTAGAATTTACTGCGGCCGGGGTCACCCTGACGACCTGCACGACCACGGAGCTGATTATCGATTCTTCGTGATTCGTGACGTTCTGTACCGATAATGAAGAGACCACCTGCCTCACGGACTTTGTCTGCTTCATCCTTTAACTGGTCCTTATATTTCTGTTCAAGCTCACGATAAACTTTTCTTGCTTCAATAATATCTGTATTATCTGTTTCTGCAAAACCGGTTGCCTCTGCAATAAGCTCGTCAGAATACTCCATTCTTCTCATTTCTGCACGAGCCATATAGTCAGGGTTACCGCCAAGGATAATATCGGTACCACGACCTGCCATATTTGTAGCAATAGTAACTGCACCGAGAGAACCTGCCTGAGCA
>JAZNLY010000101.1:0-27122 GCA_045579305.1 Candidatus Fimenecus sp.
AGATGTTGTATGTCAATAAAATCAAAGCACAATATATGTAAAAAAGTGGAGTTTTTTGAACTCCACTTTTGTTTAAATTAATAGTTTTCAGCTTTCACCATAAAATATGCCTTCGGATGTGCACAAACAGGGCAAACTTCAGGTGCTTCCTTACCGATATGAACGTGACCGCAGTTAGAACAAATCCACATCATATCGCCGTCACGAGAGAATACAAGACCACCTTCAATGTTAGCAAGAAGCTTCTTATATCTTTCTTCATGGTCCTTTTCGATTTTAGCGACCATTTCAAAAAGAGCAGCAATGTGGTCAAAGCCTTCTTCTTTAGCTACCTTAGCAAATTCAGCGTACATTTCTGTCCACTCATAGTTTTCGCCTGCAGCAGCATCCTTAAGATTTTCAACAGTTGTTGGAATACCACCGTCATGAAGAAGTTTGAACCAAATTTTTGCGTGTTCCTTTTCATTGTTAGCAGTTTCTTCAAAAATCTGTGCTATCTGCACATAACCGTCTTTCTTTGCTTTTGATGCATAATATGTGTATTTATTACGAGCCTGTGACTCACCTGCAAACGCAGTCATAAGATTAGCTTCTGTTCTTGAACCTTTAAGTTCCATTAAAAATCACTCCTTAATTTTTATTAATAGTATTCTACCATATTTTTGAAAAAATACAACAAAAAATATAAAAATATGATATAAAAAATTGAATAATTAATTATTATTTCATATATGTCCCACCGGTATTACTATTATCTAAAGTACCATCTAATTCTATGAGAAGACATTTTACCAATGTTGTACAAACCGGTCGATGTAAAATACCTTTTGGAATTACAATTAAATCGCCTTCACATAAATGTGTTTTACCATCTTCAAACTCAATGTCAAACTCGCCTTCAATACAATAAAACAATTCATCTGAAAACTCATGCATATGAAAATCAAGTGTACGATTTTCTGCCTTTAGAACATTTAACATATGATTATTAATTTTGCATATCTCTTTATATTCAAATAATTGATTAATTGATTTTACTTCTTCTTTTAAATTAATATTATAAATCATAATTTTATCTTCCTATTTTTATAATAATATTCTTTATCGTGGTCGTTGATTTCGCGTAATACTCTGCAGGGGTTACCTGCTGCAACCACATTTGCTGGAATATCTTTTGTAACAATACTGCCTGCACCGATAACTGAATTATCACCAATTGTAACACCGGGTAATACCACTACTCCTGCACCAAGCCAACAGTTTTTACCAATATGAATCGGCAAGTTATACTGATAAGCAAGTGGACGTAACTCAGGCAAAATAGGATGTCCTGCAGTTGCTAATACAACATTAGGGCCAAGCATTGTGTAATCACCAACATAGATATGTGTATCATCAACGAGAGTCAAATTGAAGTTAGCGTAAACACCTTTGCCGAAATGAACATTTTTGCCTGCCCAATTTGCGTGTAGTGGTGGCTCAATATAGCAGTCCTCACCTATTTCTGCAAACATATTTTTAAGCATTTCTGCTCGTTTTGGGAGTTCTGATGGTCTTGTTGCATTAAAATCATATAATTTATCAAGATATGTAAGCTGTTCGTTAAACAAATCTTCATCCATTGATAAGTACAAATCTCCACTATGCATTTTTTCTCTAATGTCCATTTATATCACCTTGTTAATATTTTTTAACATAATATCATATCAACAAATAAAAATAAATATATATTTAGAATTTTTCGCTATATATGACATATTCTATTATGAAGTCTTATTTAACGAGGTGGTATATATGTGTGGTATTGCAGGTGAAGTTTCTTTCACACACTCAATAATGCAAAATAAAAATTCATATCTCAAAATGCAAAAAGTAATAAGCCCAAGAGGACCTGACCAAAACGGAATTTACTTAAAAAATAATGTTGCCTTAATTCATTCAAGACTCTGTGTCATAGATATTGAAAATGGTATTCAACCAATGATAACAAAATACGGAGATACAGAATATGCAATAATATATAATGGAGAATTATACAACACGGATGAAATAAGAAATGAACTTCTATTATTAGGTCATAATTTTTTAACCAGTTCTGATACTGAAGTTATAATAAAATCATATGTACAATGGAAAGATGAATGTGTGAATAAATTCAATGGTATTTTTGCCTTTGCGATATGGAATAATTATGATAAAAATTTATTTTTTGCACGCGATAGGATGGGTGTAAAACCATTATTTTATACAGTAATTAATAATTCATTTATATTCGGCTCAGAAATTAAAGCTTTATTATCACATAAATACGTGGAACCTATTATCGACGAAACATCCATTGCAGAAATTATGTTTATCGGTCCGGGAAGAACACCGGGCTGCGGCGTTTTTAAAAATATAAAGGAAATTAAACCTGCATGTTGTGGGTATTATAATAGAGATGGTATAAAAATAAAAAAATATTGGACTTTAAATGATAAAGAGCACACTGATAATTTACAACAAACAATTGAGAAAACAAGATTTTTGGTACAGGACGCAATAACACGACAATTAGTATCAGATGTACCTGTAGGAACTTTTTTATCAGGTGGACTTGATTCAAGTATAATTTCTTCAATTGCAAGTCAACATTTTAATTGTAAAGGTGAAAAACTGAAAACGTTTTCAGTTACTTATGAGAATAATGACGAACATTTTAAATCCAGTAAATTTCAGCCTAATAGCGATACAGAATACATCAAAATTATGGCCGAATATCTGAATTCAGAACATCATCTTATAACATTAAAAAATGAAGACCTTGTAAATACATTATTGGAAGCAGTTGATGCAAGAGATTTACCTGGAATGGCTGATATTGATTCATCTCTTTTACTTTTCTGTAAAGAAATAAAAAAACACTGTACGGTTGCGTTATCCGGAGAATGTGCTGATGAAATTTTCGGTGGATACCCATGGTACAGAGATAAGAAAATAAGAGCTATCAATGGATTTCCATGGTCACAATCAACGAAATACAGAAAATCATTTATTAAAGAAGAATTTAATCTTCCAGATGCAGAAGACTATGTGTTTACAAGATATAAAGATACTTTAATTAACACATCTAAATTAAACAATATTTCTCCATCAGAGTCTAGAATGAAAGAAATGATGAAATTAAATATTGAATGGTTTATGCAAACTCTTCTTGACAGAAAAGACCGAATGAGTATGTATAGTGCACTTGAAGTAAGAGTTCCGTTTTGTGATTACAGAATTGCCGAGTATCTTTATACCGTGCCTTGGGAATATAAAGAATATAAATCTTTTGAAAAAGGATTATTAAGAAAATCTATGGAAGGCATTCTACCTGAAAAAATTCTTTGGAGAAAAAAGAGTCCATATCCAAAGACACACAATCCGATATATTTATCCTTAGTTTCTAAAAAATTAAAAGAAATTATCGAAAGCAGCACATCACCGTTATTCAAATTTATTAAAAAATCGGAACTGGAAAAATTGCTTAAAGCAGAGATAAATGAGCCTTGGTATGGTCAATTGATGACTACACCGCAAACTATAGCCTATTTTATTCAAATAAACTACTGGCTTGAAAAATATAAAATTATAATAAAATAAAGGATGAAAGAAATGGAAAAAGGAGATTTAAAAAAAGTCGCTCTTGTAGGCACCGGCTTCGTTGGAATGAGCTTTGCTTATGCATTATTAAATAGCGGAGAATGCGACCAGCTTGTTCTTATTGATATTAACAAGGAAAAAGCAAAAGGTGAAGCAATGGATTTAAATCATGGACTCCCCTTTGCTAAAAGAAATATGTTAATATATGCAGGAGAATATAGTGATTGCCACGATGCGGATATTGTTGTGATTGCAGCAGGTGTAGCTCAAAAAGATGGTGAAGGCAGAATTGCACTCTTAAAAAGAAATTATGAAGTTTTCAAATCAATAATTGAGCCAATTGTTACAAGCGGTTTTGATGGAATTTTCCTTGTTGCAACTAATCCTGTAGATATTATGACGAAAATCACACTGGAATTATCAGGGTTTGACCCAAAACGCGTTATTGGTAGTGGCACCACACTGGATACAGCACGTCTTCGTTATTTACTTGGTGATTATTTTTCAATAGACCCAAGAAATGTTCATGCATATGTTATAGGTGAACATGGTGACAGTGAAATTGTCCCTTGGTCGCAAGCATATATAACAACAAAAAAAATTCACGATATTGTTGATTCTACAAACGGAAGATTTTCTTTTGATGATTTATATAAAATCAGCAAAGATGTAACAGGTGCTGCACAAGAAATTATAAAAGCAAAAAGTGCAACATATTATGGAATTGGTATGGCACTTGTCAGAATTGTCAGAGCAATTTTCGGTGATGAAAAAAGTGCCTTGACCGTTTCAGTAATGCTAAATGGTGAGTACGGAGTTAACGATGTGTATGCTGGTTTACCTTCAATAATAGGACGTAATGGTGTTGAAGAAATAATTGTTCTAGATTTAAAGGAAAATGAAAGAACAGCTTTTATAAATTCATGTAAATTTTTAAAAGAAACTGCAAAAGAAATAGGATTTTAGCAAAATAAAACAGGCCACTTTTCAGTGACCTGTTTTTTTATTATTTTACACTGTCAAAAATTTCGTAGAAATTCTTGATAAACGTTGTACCGGCATATTTACCATATGAAATCAAGCACCATGTATCACTGTCAAAATCTCCTGTTAATTCATTGTACTGGAAACCTGCCATAACATAGTTTGCCTCATTAGCAACATAACCCGCCGCATCATTCATAAGGTCCATAATGATGATATTTTCGCCTGTATATTCTCTGATTGGAAGCATTGGGAATCCTTTAGCACCATTACCACCAAAAAGAAGTTCACCAAAGGTTTCACCAGGACTCATATAAACCTTCATATTATCACCAATTTCAAGATAGCCAACTTCTGAAACTGTGTAATAATTACCATTATTGTCTTTGAGTACAAGGTTATCAGCAATTGATGTTTTACCAAGAAGTGCAACAAGGTTATTTGAAATCTGAACAGTAAACTGTTTTGATTTAATGTTAAGAACAGGTTTTACTTCTACCTTCTTTGATGTTGGAAGCCCATCATACCAAACTGTATAGCCTTCTTGTTCATTATATTTAGCGATATCAAGTTTATCGCCTGTTTTTTCATTAAGTACTATTCTTTCTGCTTCAGTCATACTCATACCAAGAAGAATATAACCAATTTCATAGCCGTAACGCATTGCTCCGTAATGTGCATTTCCATCAAGTTCATCACTAGAATAATGTCTTGATGAGGATACAGTTGAAACATTACCCTGAATAAAGATGAAATTAAAACCTGCAGCATTCATAAGTTTTTCTGTATACCAGATAAAATCGGCTGTGAATTTTCTATCAAGGTTCAATGGGTCGCTTTCATCTTGATTCCAGTCAAAGCTTGCAGATTCCGGATGACAACCAAAAGTAGAAATGATTGTTGGTGTTTTAGTTAAATCTGTAGGAATAAATTCTAACTTATAGAGATTTGTATCATAAGAAATAGGAGCTGTTCTATCAAAGAGATACTCTTCAATATCAATTGAAGAATAATACATTTCACCTTGTGTTATATCAGAAAGTGCTTGTCCAACAGCTTCCTTTGTACCCTTAATTAACGAATTAATAAATTCACGAGGCACACCATACTTTACACTATCAGTTAATGTATTATTAAGAAGACAACCTATAGGGTCTGTCCATACGCCCTGGGAATCTATACCGGTGTGAATATGAGTACAGGATACATTGATGCTAACAATATTGTTCTTCTTTGCAATATCCTTTAAAGCTTCACGAACAAGTCTCACATCAGAGTTAGCAAGACCCATAGCATCTACAGAAATAAATAAAACATTGCCTCTGCCTGAGCCATCGTTTAAAATAATTACTCTTACCATCAAATCTTCATAATTGCCGTCATCATCTATATACATTTCATTACCATAAACATATGGAATGTATGCACCTTTTGCGTAAGATTTTTCGCCAAAATCTTCAGGAAGAATTGAAGCCTTACCATAACCAAGGCTCCATACTTTATCGCCCTGCGGTTCGTCTATAAATTTATCCATACCAGGATAAAAATTTTCATAGGAATCAATGTCAAACTCTTCATAATCAAGTACAGCAGAAGAATCAGGTACAACAACACCTAAAGCTTTTGCTACAACATTATTAATCAAAAAGTCACTAACTTTGTTTAATAATTTGTATAAGAATATCTTTGTTTCTAAATCTTCATCTACTTCAACACCTGTATCTGATGAAAGGACATAATCAGAAACTGAATCATAACTTTCTTCTGCAGATGTTACAAAAGAAAACATAGGAACAAGCATACAAATACACAATGTAATTGAAATGAGTGTTTTAAAAATAGTTTTCATAAAAAATAACCTCCATTATTTATCTATTTTATTACGAATATCGTCTTTATAAATAAAGCTATATCCGTTATTTACTAATATACTATCATTATTTATAAACTGACCTAAACCTTGAATTTTAGCAAGTCGTGGGTCATCAATTGTTTCACATCTTATTCCGAGCTGTTCAGACAATCTTTCGGCAATATCAAAGATTAACGAGCCACCACCACAAAGTTGAATCCCATGGTCTGAAGCATCAGCCAATAAATCCGGAGAAACTTTGGTAATCTCGTCATGAATATCCTTAACTATTAAATCAATCTGTTCATCAACAAAAGGAAAAACCTCTGTTGAAGTAACCTCAAAGGAAATTGGCATATTATCAAGAATACTTTTACCAGATACAAATAACGCCGTTTCACAGCTTCTTTTTTCTGCAGATGTTATCTTATTTTTTATTTCTCTTGCAGTATGTGGTCCGATTAAGATTTCTCTGTCTGTCTTTAAGTGATTAACAATTGCTTTATCTATATCGTAACTACCACGTTTGATACAACCTTTTGTTGCAATGCCACCCAATGAAACAATTGTATATTCTGTTAAATGATGGCCAATATCAAGCACCATTCGACCACCAAGTTTTTCTGGTGAAACGCCACAACCAAAAGCTGAAGCAAGAATTCCTTCAACCATGCACACTCTACCTGCACCAGCTAAAGTTACAACATCAAGAAATGTCTTTTTTTCAAGACTCGATATCTCTGATGGTAAAGCAAGTATAATATTGGGTTTATAAATTCTATTACCACAAACGCGTTGAAGATAATAACGAAGCATCCTCTCAGCCATAACAAAATCCGAAACAACACCATTACGTATAACTTTAGATATACTTATATCATCCATATATCTCCCGTCAACGTTGTTAGCCGCCATACCGAATGCAATAGGATTATTGCTCATATTGTCAATTGCAATAATTGATGGTTCATCAACAACAATACCTTTACCTTCTGCAAAGATTTTTAAAGAATAAGAGCCAAAGTCAATGCCGATTTTCATTCCTTTCACGGCAAAAATCTCCTCTCTTCTAATTTTTCTTAAACTGTTGCTTTAATCTTAAGTCTTTCGAAAGAATGGTTTTACGAAGTCTGATATTTGTGGGTGTAACCTCCATAAGCTCATCATCCTTTATAAATTCCATTGACTGCTCAAGACTTAATATTGTATGAGGAACCAATCTTAATGCATCATCCGAACCAGAAGCACGAGTATTTGTCAGATGTTTTGACTTACATATATTACATGTTAAATCTTCATTTTTTGAACACTCACCAACAATCATACCTTCATAAACAGGTACACCAGGACCAATAAATAAACGACCTCTGTCCTGAGTGTTAAATAATCCGTACGCCGTACTTTCACCTGTTTCGTGCGCAACAATCGAGCCTCTTTCACGTGTTTCAATATCGCCTTTGTAAGGTTCATATCCCGAAAACAAGTTATTCATAATTCCGTTGCCATTTGTATCTGTCATAAATTCAGAACGATAGCCAATAAGACCACGAGCAGGGATTTTGAATTCGAGATGTGTTGTACCACCTTCACGCGTACCCATGTTTTCAAGTTCACCACGACGAGAACCTATTTTCATCATTACAGAGCCAACATACTCTTCTGGAACTTCAACAATTAAAAGTTCAATCGGTTCATACAATACTCCATCTTTCATTTTCGTAATAACTCTAGGACGAGAAACCTGAAATTCATATCCCTGACGTCGCATTGTTTCAATAAGAATTGAAAGATGTAATTCACCTCGACCAGAAACCTTAAATGTATCTGTTGAATCTG
This sequence comes from Candidatus Fimenecus sp., assembly GCA_045579305.1. GTDB lineage: Bacteria > Bacillota > Clostridia > Oscillospirales > Acutalibacteraceae > Fimenecus. The sequence goes on from JAZNLY010000101.1 coordinate 8,297, forward strand.
TTTCCTCAACTCGCATACTAACATTTGTTTCAACTTCTTTGAAAAGTCTATCACGAAGGTTTCTTGATGTAACAAATTTTCCTTCCTTACCTGCGAAAGGACTATCATTTACAATAAAGTTCATAGATATTGTCGGTTCATCTATTTTAATAAAAGGTAAAGGTTCAACACAATCAGGTGAACAAAGTGTTTCACCGATATTTAAATCAGTGATACCTGAAATACAAATAATATCACCAACTGAAGCGGTATCAACTTCAACTCTTTTAAGACCTTCAAATTGATAAAGACGTGAAATACGTACATTTTCCTGCGAACCATCAGTTTTACATAAAACTAAAGAATCGTTTTTGTTAATTCTACCTCTTTCAACTCTTCCGACACCAATTCTACCGATGTAATCATCATAGTCCAAACTTGAAAATAAAACTTGTAAAGGAGCATCTGAATCACCAACAGGTGGCTCGATATTTTCTATAATAGCATCAAATAATGGTCTCAAATCGCCTTCTCGTACTGTAGGGTCAGAAGATGAGTAACCATTTCTGGCAGATGCATATATAACAGGAAATTCTATCTGTTCATCACTGGCACCCAATTCAATAAACAAATCAAGAACTTCATCAATAACTTCGTCAGGACGAGCGCCCGGTCTGTCAATCTTATTAACAACTACAAGAACTTTTTTATTTAATCTAAGTGCTTTTTTTAAAACAAATCTTGTCTGTGGCATACATCCTTCAAATGCATCAACAAGTAAAAGAACGCCATCAACCATCATTAAGATTCGTTCAACTTCTCCGCCGAAATCGGCATGTCCAGGAGTATCAACAATATTTATTTTAATATCCTTGTATTGAACTGAAGTATTCTTTGAAAGTATGGTAATTCCTCTTTCTCTCTCAAGGTCATTAGAATCCATAATTCTTTCCTGAACTACTTCATTTGTTCTGAATATACCACTCTGTTTTAAAAGTTCATCAACAAGAGTTGTTTTGCCATGGTCAACATGGGCAATAATTGCAATATTTCTTATTTCGTCTCTTTTTTTCAAACATTTCACCTTCATTGGTCATTTCGTTTTATATTTTACCATTTTATATTTAATTCTGCAATACAATTTATTGTATTTTAAAGATTAAAACCTTTACAAATAATTAAAAATGTTCTAAAATTTAATAAAATGATAAAAGGTGTTGTATTATGGAAAATAAAATTATAGTTACAACTATGTCACCTCTTGTAAAACTATATCATGATGACACTGTTCCTGAAAATGATTTTTCTGAGTTTTCAATGCTAAAAAATGAAAAACGTTCTTTCCAAATTGTAGTTGAATGTGAAAAAAGTTTTATAGGTAAAATCAGATTTAATACTCTTTTAGCAAATCACAACAGAATATATTCTGTTGAACATATCAAATCAGATTTACCAATGTTTAATATGTCTGATAATTATTATCGTTTAAGCAAAGACGGATACTATCCTGATTTACTCTTACCGGTTTTTGATGAGTTTGAATTCAAAAAAGGAATTAATGTCTTTTGGGTTGAGATTATTGCTGATAAGTCTGTAGTTGGTGAACATTGTATTGAAATCAATATTATAAACGACAATGATGTTATTGAAACAACTTTCATAAAAATTGAAATTATAGATGCCGACCTCGAATTCAACGATTTTATTTATACAAACTGGTTTCATACCGATTGTCTTATGTCTCATTATAGCATTGATGCTTTTTCAGATGAATACTGGACAATTACGGAAAACTATTTAAGAACAGCCGCTGAATACGGAATGAATTGCGTTTTGACGCCAATTTTCACACCACCACTTGACACCGAGATGGGAAAAGAAAGACCAACTGTCCAACTGGTGGACATCAATATCACAAAAGGAAATTATCTTTTCAATTTTGATAAACTTACAAAATGGATTGATATTGCTGAAAACTGCGGTATCAGATATTTTGAAATGTCACATTTCTTTACACAATGGGGTGCTCAACACGCTCCTAAAATAATGGCAACAGTTGATGGTGAATACAAAAAAATATTTGGATGGGAAACTAAAGCCACATCTGAGGCGTATACTGATTTTTTAACAAAGTTTTCATATGAATTCAAAAAATATCTTGAAGACAGAAATTTGAAAAAACGTATTTTGCTTCACGTCAGTGATGAGCCTAATTTTTCCACGATAATTCCATATATGAAAGCATCAAAACTTATACATAGGTTATATAAGGGATACCAAATAGTTGATGCTTTGTCAGATATATGGTTTTATAAATTTAAAATTGTAACATCCCCTATTCCTTCAAATGACCATATTGATAAATTCATTGGAAAAACTGACAAATTATGGACATATTATTGTAGCGCTCAGAACAAAAAGAATGTGTCTAACCGATTTTTCTGTTACGACTCATTAAGAACAAGAGTTATTGGTTATCAGATGTTCAAATATGATGTAAAAGGCTTTTTACACTGGGGATATAACTTCTATTACACACAGTTATCTAAAGATGTCATTGACCCGTATAGTGTTAGTGACGCAGGTGGTAAATTTCCTTCAGGTGATAGCTATATTGTTTATCCTGCGACAAATGGTACTGCGCACCATTCAATCCGATTAAAAGTTTTTTACGATGCTTTACAGGATATGGCAGCACTAAATACACTTGCAAAATTAACTGACAAAAAAGAATGTTTAGATATTATTGAAGAAAACGGAAAACACTGTATAACATTTTCTGAGTATCCTCACTCTGACAAATGGCTTTTAAATACACGAGAATTAATCAACCAAAAAATCAAGGAAAAAATCAAATGAAACATTTTTTTAAAGAACTTAAAAATTTTATAAAAGAAACAGACAATGTATTATTGTTTTTATGTCTGTTAGCATCTGCCTTTGGCTGTGTTTCAGTTTTAAGTGCAACACTTTGGTCAGTTGAAGAAGGTCAAACATTATCCAGAGACTTCGTTGTTATGGTTGCAGCTGTATTAATGGGTATTTTAATTGCAATTATAATTTCTATTATCGACTATGAGTTTATTATCAGACTGACACCTGTCATAGGACTATTCTGCATTGGTATTATGGTTCTTACACTTCTCATAGGTGTCGGACCGGTTGAAAGACCAGACGCAAAAACATGGTTAAAAATAGGTAATACCGGTATTTTCTTTCAACCATCAGAAATTGTAAAAATAGGATTTATAATTACATTCGGTGCACACCTTAACAAACTAAAGAATAGTATCAATCATCCATTTTCAATAATTCAGCTTGGTATCCATGCTGTAATACCTGTTGGATTAGTTATAATTTCAGGTGATATGGGTTCTGCGCTAGTGTTTATGATTATTGCAGTTGCTATGTTATTCATAGCCGGATTACACTGGGGATATTTTTTGGCAGGTGGACTTGCATTATTAGCTTCAATACCTCTTGCATGGATATTTTTATTTGATAATATACAAAAAGAACGATTTTTAGCATTAGCCAATCCTGAAGAATATCCTGACATTATTTATCAGCAAAATCGTGGTCTTGCAGCATTAGGTAGTGGCGGTTTAACCGGTCAAGGTCTTTTTAAAGGTGCCCTAACACAAACACCAAATGCAATTCCCGAAAGTGAAAACGATATGATTTTTACTGTCATCGGTGAAGAACTCGGTCTGATTGGATGTATTGCGGCTCTTATAATTTTAACATTGATTGCTTTTCGTATAATCAACACAGGAAAACATGATAATGTTGGCAACACCAAAATAATGTGCTATGGGGTTGCCGCAATGATTATCGGTCAGGTCATCATTAATGTTGGTATGTGTCTCCGACTTTTACCGGTTATCGGTATTACACTTCCATTCTTCAGTGCCGGTGGTTCATCTAACTTATGTATATATTTTGCAATAGGACTTATTCTTAGTTTCTACAGATATAATCAACAAAGAGATATGATTCATGTAAGTCAATCAAATATTTACAATCCATTCTCTGAAATATAAAAAAAGAGGTCATACGACCTCTTTTTTTATATCTTTTTAACTACGCCCATATTTGCCATTATTTTTTTAGTACCAACTTTATCAAAAGCAATTTCCATCAGTGTATCATTTCCCATAGGACGTAATGAAACAATCATACCTTTTCCAAAAACACGATGATTAACAGTTTCACCAACCATAAATGATTCTTTTGATTTATTTGTATTAGATTTAAACCCTACACCAAATCCACCTGTAACAGGTTTCGGTAAAGGTTGATACGAATTCACACTGCTACGAATTGGAGTTTTCGGTTTCACAAGACTCTGACAGCAGTCCTTCGGCAATTCTTCAATAAACCTTGATGGTCTATTGTATTTTGTTGACCCAAACAACATTCTTGAACGTGTATTAAGTAAATAAAGATTTTCTTTTGCTCTTGTAATGCCAACATAAGCCAGTCGTCGTTCTTCCTCAATTTCAGCAGAATTATATAATGACTGCATGCCAGGGAAAACACCTTCCTCCATACCAGGAATAAAAACAACCGGAAATTCAAGACCTTTTGAAGCATGTAATGTCATCAGAACAACCGTATCTGAATCCGTATTATAGTTATCGATATCTGTAAGCAATGCAACTTCTTCAAGGAATTCAGACAAATCCCCTTCTGGATTTTCTTCTTTGAATCTTATAAGGTTAGAATTCAATTCATCTAAGTTTTGAAGACGTTCTTCATACTTTTCTTTTTCTGTTGATAATAAATGTGATTTATATCCTGTTTCATCAAGTAAAGATATAAATACAGAAGATAATGATTCTCTGTTAAGCAAATCAGCAAAGCTTTCAATCATCTTAGTAAATTCCATTAATTTCTGTGAACTGCGCTTGAGTTTATCATATTCATCAGCAGTTTTGAACACCTGGAATAAACTTATATTTAAGGCATCGGAAATTTCCTTAGCATTAGCAATTGTAGTAGCACCAATTCCCCTTTTAGGAACATTTATAATTCTTTCAAGACGAACACTATCATCATGATTTGCTATAACAGAAAGATAGGCTATGGCATCTTTAATTTCCATTCTGTCATAGAATTTATGACCACCAATAATACGATATGGAATACCACTTCTCACTAAGCATCTTTCAATTGAGTTAGAAATAGAATTCATTCTGTAAAGAACAGCAAAATCAGTGAATTTTCTATCAGAATTCATTCTCTTCATTATCTCATCTGCAATAAACTTACCTTCAGCAAATTCATCATCAAGTGTATTAAGAACAATCTTATCACCTTCACCATTTGATGTCCAAAGATTCTTGCCTTTTCTTTGTTCATTATTCGATATAACTGAATTTGCAGCATCAAGAATGTTTTGTGTAGAACGATAATTCTGTTCAAGTCTAATTACTTTTGCATTATCAAAGTTTTTTTCAAAACTTAATATGTTTTCAATTGTTGCACCACGAAATTTATAAATACTCTGGTCATCATCACCAACAACACAAATATTATTATATCCTTCTGACAATAACTTGGTTAACATAAATTGTGCGTGATTGGTGTCCTGATATTCATCAACAAGGACATACCTGAATTTATTCTGATAGTATTTACGAACATCTGGATGTTCTTTGAAAAGTTTAACAGTATAATAAATAATATCATCAAAATCCATTGCGTCAGCGCTCTTTAGAAGCTTCTGATATTTTATATAGCATTCACCTATCTGTTTTTCACGATAGTTTCCATTTCCTAATCTTTCAAATTCTTCAGGTGAAATAAGCATATCTTTTGCATGACTTATCTCTGCCAAAATAGATTTATGTGTTAAAAATTTATCGTCAATATTCAAAAGTCTCTGACAGTCCTTTATAACACGCTTACTGTCATCAGTGTCATATATTGTAAAATGTTTTGAAAACCCTAAAAATTCAGCATTTCTACGCAAAATACGAACACATATGGAATGAAATGTTCCAGCCCAAATATCATTTGCATCTTCACCAATTCTTAAAACTAATCTGTCCTTTAGTTCATTAGCAGCCTTGTTTGTGAAAGTAAAAGCAAGAATTTCCCATGGTTTGGGTGCATTAACGGTAAGTAATGACTTTATATGCGGATACAGAGTGGTATTACCTTTTGTATATTCTTTTAGTAATTCTAACGAATCGGCGTCAACAATTGCTTCTATTTCATCCGAGCCATAGGCATGACCATATTTAAGAATATTGGCAATACGATTTACCAACACTGTTGTTTTACCACTTCCCGCACCAGCAAGTATTAAAAGCGGTCCATCAATTGATAAGACCGCCTGCAACTGCATTGGATTCATTTTATTAAATTCTTTTTCAATAATTTTATTTCTTAACTCACAGATTTGTGAATGCATTTAAACTCTCCTAAATATTAAAATATAGAATTCCCTTTACAGTCAATACCGACTACAAGTGGAAAATCTCTGAATTCAAGTTTTTTTACCGACTCACATCCTAAATCCTCAAAAGCTATAACATCACATTTCACAATACATTGTGATGCGAGGGCACCTGCACCACCAAGTGCACATAGATAAATAGCTTTATTCTTTATCATAGACTGAATAACTTCCAAAGACCTTGGACCCTTGCCTATCATACCTTTTAAACCTAAATCAAGAAGGTCAGGCGCGAACTTATCCATCCTGCTCGATGTTGTCGGACCACAACTTCCAATAGCTAAATCACATGGTGTTGGAGTTGGTCCCGCATAGTAAATAAAGGAGTTTTCGAGATGAAATGGAAGTTCTTTTTTATTATCAATAAGAGTCTTGATTCTCTTGTGTGCCGCATCTCTTGCAGTATATACAACACCAGAAAGAAAAACTCTGTCTCCAGAGTTTAATTCTTCAATATGTTCGATAATCTCATTTGTATTAAAATAATACACAGACATATTCAATCCTCATCATTTTCAAATGAAACTGATACATAATCACCACTATCAATTACAATATCAGATGTGTACTCCTGATTAGTATCTTCCACAACAGTATCATATTCAAAATTCTCTGATTCAATTTCAGAAAAATCTGTATGTAAATTAAGTAGATTAGATGCAGATGAATTAAGTTTTGAACTAAGTGCATATACATCCTTATGAAGTTGTTCAATCGATGAATTGAATTTTCTTGAAATAGTATCAACATCTTTTAACAATGTTTCGATTTCAATTGCTTCACGCTTGATATCCTGTGATGCAATTGCACCTATGTCCTTAGCCTTTGATTTTGCATTTTCTACTAAATCATCAGAATATCGACGTGCATCGATATATGCAGCACCAATCTGCTTTTCAGCACGACGCAATTTTTCTGATTTTTCGTCAAATTCAATTGCCTTTTCGCTTAATTGTTTGTTTTCAACAATGGCGTTATCTAATTTGGCGGACAAATCTTTTATTTGAGAATCTTTTTCAGCCAGCTCATCTTTTATCTTACTTAATTCCTCTATTTTTTCTTCTAATTCATCTATCTTGTTTTTTAACTCAAGCGCTTCTTTACGTTTTGTATCAAGTAATTCTTTAACATCTTCTGTTTCTGCCTGAAGTTTTTCGATAAAAGATAGAACATCAGATTTTTTAAAGCCACCAAAAATTGCAGTTTTCATAATAGTAAAATCATTAGCCATATTAATTTTCCTTTTATAAAAAATAATATAATATATTTTAGCAGATTTTTTTTTATAAAACAACACTTATTGAAAAATTTATTTATTATTGTAAAAAATAATAGACAACAATTGGAAAACGATGTAAAATAGTATTTGGAGGGATTTATTATGAAAAAAGCAACTAAAAATGTATTAAAAACAGTAGGCGTTGTTGGTGCAACTGGTATTGCTTCCTATTATATTATTGGTAGCGCTTTCTATTTCTTTACATTGACAAAAAAGGGCATTGAGAATCCATTTGTAGCAAAAATTGCAAGTGGTTCTAAAAATGATGACGAAGAAAAAATCAGACTAAACAAACTTATGGAAGTTGGTAAGGAATGGTTTAATAATGCCGACAAAGAACAGCTTATTATTAAATCATCAAAAATTAATAAAAACCTTCATGCTGACTATCTTTTTGCTGATAATGACTGTGATGTTTGCATTATAGTGATTCACGGATATACCTCTAGTCCTTGTTCAATGGGTGTTTACGCTAAAAAATACCATGAATTGGGTTATAATGTACTTATGCCAAGCCTGAATGGTCATGCTGATAGTGAATCAAGTAAAATAACAATGGGATGGGAAGACAGACTCGATGTTATTGATTGGATAAACCACCTTGTCAAGACTAACCCTAATGTAAAAATAATATTACATGGTGTTTCAATGGGAGCCGCAACTACTATGATGGCAACCGGAGAAGATTTACCTGAAAACGTCAGAGCTGCAGTTGCTGACTGTGGTTATACATCTGTATGGGATATTTTTGATAATAAGATTCGTAATAATTTCAAGATGCACACCTTTCCCACCCTTTATAGCGCAAATTCAGTGAATAAAATTTATGCCGGTTTTGATTTCAAAAAAGCTTCATCTGTTGAACAATTAAAGAAATCTAAAACTCCTACAATCTTTTTGCATGGAGATAAAGATACCTTCGTACCATACGAAATGTTAGATAAGGTTTTTGAAGCTTGTGCAAGTGACAAGGAAAAAGTTACTATTCCCGACTCTCCTCATGCAAGAAACTCTTGCGCAAACCCTGAACTGTATTGGAATTCTATTTGTAATTTTATTAATAAATACTTATAAACAAAGACAGCAATAAAGCCGACCAAATGGTCGGCTTTATTTATTATAGTGAATCTATTTCACCACTTTTATATTTAAAGATTCTTAATGCATCTTGTAATTCAACTTTACCATTTTTATCGGTATCTGCAGCAGTCAATGCATTACCTGTTAAAGTAAGCTCACCGGATTTATGTTTAAAAATCATAAGAGCATCCGCAAGTGTTACCGTACCATTTGCATCCACGTCACCAACAAATATGCTATCTGAAACGGTTACTCGGCATGTAGCTGTATAAGTACCAACCTTAGCTGTAACAGTAGCTTGTCCTTTTCCAACTGCAACAATTTTGCCATTTTCTACTGTACAAACCGATTTATCAGATGTTGTCCATGTTACTAACTTACTATCCGTTGTATCTGACGGATTATAATTAACTGTCAATGTCTGAGAATCACCCTTGGATAAAGTCAACTCACTTTTATTCAATGAAATTCCCTTCAAAGGAACATTAGTTGTTGCTTTCCTAACTACTTGTAAAGTATATGTTCTAACATCACCGTTCTCTGCAGTTACCTTAATATTGAAAATGTTGCTACCTTCTTTAAGGGAAACTGAACCAATACCAGTAACACTGGCTTTTGAATTAACAGTTGTTGCTTTAATATTAATCTTTGAAACAGAGTTGCCAACCTCAATGGAATATCCACTTATCTTGCTCGGAGTGAAGCTGAATGAATAGCCATCAACAGTTAAAGTCTTGAGCCAGTTATTAGGGCTTGCATTACTACTTGCAGGCAAACTGCAAGGATTTACTGGCATATTTCTGTAATATGGAATAATAAAAGTAAATGAGTTATCAAGCACACCTAAATTGTTGTATGTCTTATATGGTCTAACTGCTTCCATTTTAGGGGCACCAACATATCCCATATACTGATGATACCACTTTTGATTAACAGCGTTAAACTTCTGATAATACAATGTGTGCTGATTATTATTTATATAACCATTTCCAATCCATTTGGCACCACCAACAATAGCTTTGTAAGGTGTATTCCATGGCATACCATACTTAACCTTGTCAGAATCAGATGCAGTGCTTCCGCTTGCATACGCCAAACCATTTGCAATAGGATTAGCACCTTGATAAGCATGTATACTATAAAAATTATAGATTCCTGGATACTGACTGTGTTTTCCGTTTGTTGCAGTTGTACCCTTCAAACCAACTTCCTGAATAGTCCTTGAGCAAAGATGGTATGGACTAACACCGGATTCACTTGCTGCATCCATATACGCCTGTGAATATTTAACATATTCACCGCTGTTATTAACTATTTGGGTATTATCCATAAATGAACCCTTGATAATCGACTCAACACCACCAATAGTATGTGTTGATGGAGTAAATTTAAGTGATTCAAACATGAAAATATCTTTTTCATTGAAGAAATTTCTCGGGTCCATATTATAAGCAATAGTCTGCTGATTTGCCTGATACCATCCACCAGCATCCAAAGAAATCCAAGAATCTGTTTCCCAAACGTATGCACCTGACTGAGTTGAACGATATGATATTGGTTCTGACTTCATAACCAAATTTCTACCAACATAACATTGTGCATCCAATGTAAATAGAGTTGACCACTCTATACCAGTATCTTGTATTACAAAATTCCAGTTTGGATGTTCCTTGGAAAGCTTATCAATGTATGTCTTGTAGATATCCGGAACTTTATCAAGTATAACAGCACCTGATGAACCAGAAGAGTTAATCTTGACATATGCCGCGGTAACATATCCTTCATATTGTTTACCATTGTATGTAAATCTTATATTATACCATGTCGGATGACTTGTATCACCATCACTTGTAACAGTTTTAAGTATAGTTACATTATGACCATAATACAAAAGAATTTTACTACCATTGTGAGTAACAAAATTATCGCTTGGTACAGATGTTGGCGTTGACCTTACACGAACACCGCTTTCAGTAATATACCCAGATGTTGTTGCTGCTGAAACAGAAAGTGGACAGGACAAAGAAAGCATAATTGATATAATCAAAGAAATGGATATAATACTTTTAAAGCACTTATTTTTCATTTTTCTCACGTCCTTAGGTTTTTTAATGATGATATTTTACCAAAAAACAACAATCTCGTCAAGTTTCTTGATTATTCCAATTTTCTTTTATATGTTTCAAGATAGCATTTCTTTCTGAAATTATGTTTTCATCAGTCGAAGTTTTATATAAATATGACGATGAATAAAAAGCAAAACCATCAATATTAAATTTTTCAGAATGTAATATTTGTTTTAATATAATATCATTATTTTCAATCCACTCATATTTACCTTTTCCTGCATAATAGTCGGTTTTACCTATTTTATATAAAGGAAGACCAATTATAACTTTATTTGAATTATTCTTAAGCTTAATCCAATCACTAAAAACATCATCGTAAGGCATATAATCATTTTCATATCCATAATACAGTTGTGGAATAATATAATCAACATATCCTATATTCTTTGACCAATGCTCAACATCTGCATACAGCTCATTTAAATTTTTATCAATATCACCACAAGGACTTATACTGAAAATTATATTATTATCAGATACAATCCGATAAATTGATGAAACGAGTGTATTAATACAATTTTGTCTATAATCTGAAATCGACAAAACTCCGCCATCATTTACATATTGATTATATATCTTTTCATCAATTTTCTTTAAAGTTGATGGGTAAAAATAATCATCAATATGTATTCCATCAACATTATAATTTTTTATAATCTCCCTTATACAATCCAATATATAATTCTGATTTTCCGGGTAAGCAGGATTATAATATATAGAATTGTCTGTTACAATAATTCTTTCATCTCCTGTATTTTTCTGCAAAATACTATATGCATATGAATTAATTTTTATTTTATCAATATTATTGTCATTCCTGATTCTATATGGATTTATCCAGGCATGTAAATCAATATTTTCATCATTGCATAGTCTGATAAATGTTTCAAGAACATCAAACTTCAGTTCATTACTTTCATTTTTACAAAAATCACTGACCATACAAATATCGGACTTATACAATGCATCATCTAAAGCTCGAACCTGTAAAAAGATTGTATTAATTTTGAATTCTTTTAATTTTGATAAAATATTAATTATCGAATCATCAAACTGACTTTGTGTTTTACATTCTTTGACGATTTCTGCAATTTCAAAATAATTAATCCATGTTGCAATCATCTCATATTTATAATTTAATGTATTCTCTTTTTTTATGTAAACATTTTCACAAGAGGTAAAGAATGTAAGTAAACATATAAGTAAAACAATAATTTTAATTTTTTTCATACTTTTCACTTTTCTTTTAAAAATATATTGACAAATACAAACAATATGATATAATAATGATAATCATTACTGTTAGTGAGGTGATACATGTGGTAATTGAAAGAAAAAGTAAGCAAAGAGATGCCATAATAAATGAACTTTGCTCAAGATATGACCATCCTACTGCTATGGAGCTTTATCTTTCAGTACGTGAAAAATTTCCAAATCTGAGTTTAGGGACATTGTACAGAAATCTTTCTCAATTAGAAGAAAATGGCATGGTTTTAAGAATTCCTGATGGTGGAACTGACAGATTTGATGGTAATGTTAGTCCACATGCACATTTCAAATGCACATCATGTGCTAAAGTATATGATTTAAAATCATTTAATAATGACTCACTCACCTTTTCGGATGAAATTATTTCAAAGGTAACTAATTACAATTTAATGGCTTTTGGCTTATGCAAAAATTGTAATGAAATAAATTAAAAATTATTTATTGGAGGAAAAATTCTATGAAAAAGTTTGTTTGTTCAGTTTGCGGTTATGTTCACGAAGGAGATTCAGCTCCTGAAAGATGCCCACAGTGTAAGGTTCCAGCTGATAAGTTCAATGAAATCAAGGAAGATGAAAGAACTTGGGCTGCAGAACACGTTGTAGGTGTTGCAAAGGGTGTTTCAGAAGACATTATTATGGACCTTCGTGCTAATTTTGAAGGTGAATGTTCAGAAGTTGGTATGTATCTTGCAATGGCGAGAGTTGCTCATCGTGAAGGCTATCCTGAAATCGGTCTTTATTGGGAAAAAGCTGCTTGGGAAGAAGCAGAACATGCTGCTAAATTTGCAGAACTTCTCGGCGAGGTTGTAACAGACAGTACAAAGAAAAACCTCGAAATGAGAGTTGACGCTGAAAATGGTGCAACTGCAGGTAAATTTGACCTTGCAAAACGTGCAAAAGAACAGGGACTTGATGCTATTCATGACACAGTTCACGAAATGGCTCGCGACGAGGCAAGACACGGTAAAGCATTTGAAGGTCTTTTGAAGAGATATTTTGCATAAAAAGAGGTTGATATCTTATGATTCCTGATAGTTGTCCTTCATGTAAAGAGATAACTGAATGGAAAGAGGTTGTGAATCCATTTACAACAGGAATTCCTATCGCCAAAAATATTCGTTTTTCACTAATCCATACACGTGGCTTTGGTTTTCACAAAGTAACTTATCGTTGTGGTAAATGTGGATATGAAGACAAATATGATTATCGTGATAAAGATTAAAATATACCATGGTAATGCATTTAAAGGCCTTCTTGATAGATGTCCCATTTACTATAAATATTACTAATACGAGTGACTTAACGGTCGCTCGTATTTTTTATATTTAAAAAAAAAGGTAGATACATGGTGGATTTCCATATATCTACCTTTATTTTACTATTGCATTGTCCGAATAGGTTTATGATTAAATAAACAGTTCATATAAATATCTGAATTAAATTTTAATAGAATCTTTCACGGACAACCAATCTACTTATAATATCTTTTTCAAATATTGACCCGTATATGATTTTTTACATTTAGCAACTTCTTCGGGAGTACCACAGGTGACGATTTTGCCACCCTTGTCTCCGCCTTCTGGACCTAAATCAATAATATAGTCAGCAGTTTTAATCATATCAAGGTTATGTTCAATAACAACTATTGTATTGCCTGATTCTACTATTCTCTGAAGCACTTCAATAAGTTTGTGCACATCAGCGGTATGAAGACCAGTTGTAGGTTCATCAAGAATATATATAGTTTTACCTGTTGAACGTTTTGAAAGTTCAGTAGCCAACTTCACTCGTTGCGCCTCACCACCCGAGAGTGTTGTTGCAGATTGACCAAGTTTAATATAACCTAAACCAACATCATAAAGAGTTTGAAGTTTTCTCTTGATTTTTGGTATATGTTCAAAGAATCCAAGTGCTTCCTCAACAGTCATTTCCAATACATCGTGTATATTTTTACCTTTATAGGTTACTTCCAGTGTTTCACGATTATATCTTGCACCATTACAAACTTCACATGGTACATAAACATCTGCAAGGAAATGCATTTCAATTCTTAAAATACCATCTCCTTCACAAGCTTCACATCTTCCACCTTTAACGTTGAAAGAAAATCTTCCTGCATTATAGCCACGTATTTTTGCATCCTGAGTAGAAGCAAATAATTCTCGTATATCCGTAAAAACTCCTGTATAAGTTGCAGGATTTGAACGAGGTGTTCTGCCAATTGGAGACTGGTCAATATTGATAACCTTATCGAGATGTTCAAGTCCAGTAATAGATTCAAATTTACCTTTTGGTTTTTTCGCATTATTAAGTTCGTTTGCTAAATGCTTATATAAAATTTCATTAATCAATGAAGATTTACCCGAACCGGAAACACCTGTAACACAGTTAAAGCATCCAAGCGGAAAACCAACATCGATTTTCTTTAAATTATTTTCAGCGGCACCTTTAACAGTTAACCATTTACCGTTTCCGGAATGTCTTTGTTCTGGTACAAGTATTTTTCTTTCACCCGCAAGATATTTACCGGTTATTGACTCATCGCAAGCAATTATATCGTCAACTGTACCAGAGCATACAACTTCTCCGCCGTGAACACCTGCACCAGGACCGATATCAACAATATAATCTGCAGTTCTTATTGTATCTTCGTCGTGCTCAACGACAATAAGAGTGTTACCCATATCACGTAGATTTTTAAGTGTATCTAACAGTTTGTCGTTATCTCGTTGGTGCAAACCAATACTTGGTTCATCAAGAATGTAAACAACACCCATAAGGGAAGAACCAATCTGAGTAGCCAGTCTAATTCTCTGACTCTCGCCACCTGAAAGAGTGCCTGATGAACGAGACAGGGTGAGATATTCAAGACCAACACTCTTTAAAAAATTCAATCGACTTTTTATTTCTTTTAAAATAGATTCCGAAATAAACTCTTCTTTTTCTGATAGTTGCAAATTATTTATAAAATCAATTGCTGATACAACAGACATATCGCAGAATTGACTTATATTTTTACCACCAACTGTAACAGACAAAATTTCAGGTTTTAGTCGTGTGCCCATGCAATCAGGACAGCAACAAGCGGTCATTACCTGTTCTATTTCCCATTTTGACCAGTCACTTGTTGTTTCCTTATATCTTCTCTCAAGGTTATTAATAATACCTTCAAACTCTGTACAGTACGTTCCTGACCCGTACAAAGTAGAACGAGTCATTTTAAGCTTATGCTTTGTTCCGTATAAAATAGCATTAAGACCATCTTCTGGGATTTCATTAATCGGGGTCTTTAATGTAAACCCATATTCATCACCAAGAGCATTATAATACATCGCAGAAATTGAACCTTTTTCAGCTTTTCCCCAGCCAGCTGCACAGATTGCACCCTCACTAATTGAAAGACTTTTATTAGGTATAACAAGGTCAGGATTTACCTTCATAAAAGTGCCTAATCCTGTACAAGTAGAACATGCACCATAAGGGTTGTTAAATGAGAACATTCTTGGAGAAAGTTCATCCATACTTATTCCGTGTTCAGGACAAGCAAAATTTAGTGAATAAAGATACTCCTTGTCTCCGATGACGTCAATAATTACATTGCCACCGGAGTGTTGAGTAGTTGTTTCAATTGAATCGGCAAGTCGAGTTCTTATCCCATCTTTAACAACTAATCTGTCAACAATAATTTCAATAGTATGTTTATAGGTTTTAGGAAGTTTCATATCTTCCACAAGCTCAGTAATTTCACCATCAATTCTTGCCCTGACAAAACCGTTTTTTAAAGCATTTGCTAATTCTTTTGTATGCTCACCTTTTTTTCCTTTAACAATTGGTGCAAGAATCTGAAACTTTGTTCCCTCCGGCAAACTCAAAATTGTATCGACAATCTGGTCTACTGTCTGCTGTTTTATCTCTCTTCCACAAACAGGACAATGTGGAATACCAATACGAGCATATAACAAACGAAGATAGTCGTATATTTCCGTTACAGTCCCAACAGTTGAACGAGGGTTTTTTGATGTGGTTTTCTGGTCAATTGAAATCGCCGGAGATAACCCTTCAATTGATTCAACATCCGGCTTTTCCATCTGTCCAAGAAACATTCTTGCATATGACGACAAAGACTCGATATATCTTCGTTGACCCTCTGCATAAATAGTATCAAAAGCCAGTGATGATTTGCCCGAACCTGACAAACCGGTAAACACAACAAGTTTATCCCTTGGGATTTCAACATCTATATTTTTAAGATTATTCTCTTTTGCACCTTTAACTATAATTTTATCGTGTATCATTTTAATAACCTGTCTATTTCTCTGATTTTAGTTTTTCAATTTTATCTCTCAGATAAGCGGCATGTTCAAATTCAAGGATTTTTGCAGCTGCTTTCATTTCTTCAGTAAGACGGACAATCAACTTATGTTTTTCATCACGACTGAGTTTTCGTTTTCCTGATTTATCACGACTTGAAATCTCAAGAACATCACGAACATCTTTTGTAATTGTCTGTGGTACAATTCCGTTTGCATCATTATAAGCAATCTGAATCTCCCGACGTCGATAAGTTTCGCTGATGGCTTTTTCCATTGAATTAGTAACATTATCAGCGTACATAATTACATGGCCATTAGCATTTCGTGCCGCACGACCGATAATCTGGATGAGAGATGTTTCTGAACGTAAAAAGCCTTCTTTATCAGCATCAAGAATTGCGATTAACGACACTTCAGGAATATCCAAACCTTCTCGTAAAAGATTAATACCAACCAAAACATCAAATTCACCTAAACGTAAATCACGAATAAGCTCCATTCGTTCTATTGTGTCAATATCATAGTGCATATATCGAACTTTGATACCATGTTGTGACAAATAATCAGTAAGATTCTCTGCCATTTTCTTGGTAAGGGTAGTTACAAGAATTCTTTCTTTCTTTTCAACTCGGACATAGATTTCAGAAATTAAATCATCAATCTGACCCTCTGTACTTCTGACAGTAATTTCAGGGTCAAGAAGTCCTGTGGGACGAATAACCTGTTCAGCAATCTGAATGCTTTTTTCTTTTTCATAAGGTCCGGGAGTAGCACTTACAAATATTTTTTGGTGAGTTTTATCATAAAACTCATCAAAGGTTAATGGTCTGTTATCATATGCAGAGGGCAAACGGAACCCAAAGTTAATCAAACTCTCTTTCCGTGAACGGTCTCCACCATACATACCACGAACTTGTGGTAATGTGACATGGGATTCATCAACAAATAAAACATAATCATCAGGAAAATAATCTAATAATGTGAATGGTGGTTCACCTGTTTTTCTACCTGACATTATTGCTGAATAGTTTTCAATACCTTTACAGAATCCGGTTTCTCGAAGCATTTCCATATCATATTCCGTTCTCTGTCGAATTCTCTGCGCCTCAATCAATTTACCTTCTTTTTCAAAGGCAGCAACCTGCAATTCCATTTCATCATTAATTTTCTTAAGAGCATCCTCCATTTTTTCAGGTGAAACAACATAGTGAGATGCAGGATAAATCGCAACATGGGATACAACGTTTTTCACCGAACCTGTAAGGGGGTTAATTTCACTGATTCTATCAATTTCATCACCGAAAAATTCAACTCTTATGGCTGAATCATTTGAATAAACGGGAAAAATTTCAACAATATCCCCTCTTACTCTGAATTTGTTTCTTATAAAGTTTATATCATTTCGTTCATATTGAATTTCAACAAGTTTTTGAATAAAATCATCACGATTTTTTTCCATTCCAGTACGTAATGAAATAACCATACTTTTATAATCTATCGGGTCACCTAATGAGTATATACAAGACACACTTGCTACAATAATTACATCTCGTCTTTCCGATAATGCAGATGTTGCCGAGTGACGTAATTTATCAATCTCATCGTTTATGGCTGAATCTTTCTCAATATAAGTATCTGTTGTTGCAATATACGCTTCGGGTTGATAATAATCGTAATATGAGACAAAATATTCAACTGCATTTTCAGGAAAAAATTCCTTAAACTCAGCACAAAGCTGACCAGCAAGAGTTTTATTGTGTGCAAGAACAAGTGTAGGACGATTAAGTTTAGCAATAATATTAGCCATAGTAAATGTCTTGCCGGAACCTGTTACACCCAGCAGAGTCTGTTCTTTATAACCTTTTTCAATACCATCAACAAGCTTATCAATTGCCTGCGGTTGGTCACCTGTCGGTTTATAATCACTTATTAACTTAAACATATTTTACCTCGCGCACATTTGTTCTTTAATTATACAATATTATAAAATTATAATCAACAGGAATAATGAAATTATTATACAAATTATAACTGATAAAACAATCTATACATACTTCAGCCGTTGTAAATTTTGTGTGCACAAAAATATATATTTGGATAATCGAATAGTAATATTTTTTCTTTACATTTTGTTTATATATGGTATAATTTTTTTAATTTAATTACACATTAGTGAGATGATATTATGTCTGAACCAATTACAGCTATTATTGTTGGTGCAGGTCACAGAGCATTGGTTTACTCTGAACTTGCAATAACAAATCCTGAACTTTTAAAAATCGTGGGTGTTGCTGACCCAAATCCTTTAAGAA
>JAZNLY010000102.1:0-4016 GCA_045579305.1 Candidatus Fimenecus sp.
ATACCACCAAGCCAACGAGCATTAACAAAAGGCATACCACAACGCATTGCTTCTTCCTTAACTGAGCTCTGAGCCTGTTTCTTTGTGCCTACAAAAAGAACTTCGCCGCCGTTTTCAGCAACTTCTTTAATTACTTTGTAAGCTTCTTCAAGTTTTTTTACTGTTTTCTGAAGGTCAATGATATAAATACCATTTCTTTCAGTGAAGATGTATTCAGCCATTTTTGGGTTCCATCTTCTTGTCTGGTGTCCGAAATGAACACCTGCCTCGAGTAACTGTTTCATAGATACTACTGACATGATTTTTTCCTCCTTATTTTATCCTCTGTACGGGTCAACTTTTGGCGGGACATATGAAATGCAATTCCGTCAAAATCACCGCACATGCGAATTGCTGAAAAATTATATCACAATATATTTATAAAAGCAAGCATTTTTTTATAATTTATGTAACAATTTTCCTTATTGTTTTTCTGTTGTAAATGATATCTTTTTACCATCACTAATTACTGTAACATTTCCATGTACTGAAGTGACATAAGTAGTAATCCCCTTTTCTTCTAATCTATCTATAATGGGATAACTCGGATGACCATAGTTGTTATCAGGTCCACAAGAAACAATAGCATAATCAGGATTCACTGCATTCAGATATTTTTCACTGGATGAAGTGTTACTTCCATGATGACCAACTTTAATAACATCAGCAGATATATCGTATTCAAGATTTAAAAGCTGATTTTCAATTTTTTGCTCTGAATCACCCTGAAAAAGAAATGAAGTATCACCATATGTAACTTTAAGAACAACAGACATATTATTAAGTTCTTTGTCTTGTTTAATTGGTGCAAGTACTTCAACTAAAGCTGAGCCAACATTAAATGAATATCCGGATTCAATCGCAATAGGATTAACATTGTATTCGCTCATTGTTTTGATTAAATTTTTATATGTCAATGAATCTACCAAATTAACATCAGACAACTTAGGCATCATTATATTAGAAACGTTATAATGTTCAATTAACTCTGAAGCTCCTGACATATGGTCATCATGTTGATGTGTAACAACCATGTAATCGATTGTATCTATCTCAAGGGTGTAAAGAGATTTTCTTATTGTATACACCTGATTTTTGGTTCCTGTATCAATGAGAAGGACTTCATTTTCACATTCAATAATTGTACAATCACTCTGACCAACGTCAAGAAAATAAACACTAAAAGAACTTTCACCCGGTTTCACACCATCAACAAAATGAGAAAAAGTAAATAGCTGATTCCAAGTAACAATTCCGATTAAGTCCAATAAGCTAAAAACTAGTGAAAAAGCAATAAGCAAAAGAATTATTTTACCAAAAATCCTTCTCTTAAATAAACTAAAATAAAAATCTCGCAAATAGCAACTATAAAATTCAAAATTGCTTTTTTCGCCTTGGTACAGATGTTTTTCTTTTTTTATCATATCCCATAACCCTGTTGTTATTTTTTAATCGTTCATTATTTTTAGGCTTGATAAGACTTTTTGGTGAAGTACCAATCAAATCACTCCTACCGGCTTTTTTTAGTGCTTCATAGATTAAATCATAATTCTTAGGAATAAAATATTGCATTAAAGCACGTTGTAAAGCTTTATCATGTGGAGTCTTTGCAACAAAAATCCTTTCCATTGTATACGGGTCCAATTCTGTATAATACATTGCCGTAGAAATTGTACCGGGAGTTGGATAATAATCCTGTACTTGTTCGGGATGAAGTTTTTCATCACGAATAAATTCTGCAAGTTCAACTGCATCCTTAAGTGTAGCTCCGGGATGGGATGACATAAGATATGGAACAAGATACTGTTCTTTACCAATAGATTTCGTATAATTAAAATATTTCTTTGAAAATTCTTTATATGCTGGTATATTAGGTTTCCCCATTTTATCAAGAACAGTTGCAGAGCAATGTTCAGGAGCAACTTTTAATTGTCCGCTAATATGATATTTAACAAGTTCTTTAAAGAAATCATCCGATTTATCACAAAGCATATAGTCATAACGTATACCTGAACGAATAAAAACTTTTTTTATTTTTGGCAAATTACGAATTTCACGGAGAATATCAAGATATTCATCATGAGTAGAAACCAATGCAGGACAAGGTTCAGGCGCAAGACATTTTTTCCCTTTACACAATCCATTCTTCAATTGAACATCACAAGAAGTTCTTCTGAAGTTGGCTGTCGGACCACCGACATCATGAATATATCCTTTAAAGCCTTCCATTGATGTTAAAAGTTTTGCTTCTTTTAAAATGGATTCTTTACTTCTACTGGTTACATATCTACCCTGATGGAAAGCAATAGAACAGAAATTACAAGCACCAAAACAGCCACGATTATGAGTGATAGAAAACTGGACCTCAAGAATCCCCGGAACTCCCCCATCTTTTTCATAAACCGGATGATATGTTCTCATATAAGGAAGTTCATAAACAGCATCAAGCTCTTCAGTTGTCAATGGTTCCATTGGTTCATTTTGAACAAGCATCATCTTACCATGACGTTGTTTGACTTTTTTACCTCTGATATGGTCCTGTTCGTCTTGTTGAATTCTACAGGAAATTGCATACTCTTTTTTTGAATTCAATACATTTTCATAAGAAGGACATTCAACACCATTATATGGAGTTTCAGTAACCGGTACAGCATAACATGTACCTTTAATATCAGTTAAATCCTTTATATTCTCACCTTTATTAAGTCTATTGGCAATCTGAATGGTTTGTTTTTCACCCATACCAAAGGAAATGAGGTCTGCACCAGAATCAAAAAGTATTGATGGTCGTATTTTATCATCCCAATAATCATAGTGAGCAAATCTTCTAAGAGATGCTTCAAGTCCACCGATTATAATCGGAACATCTCCATAAATTTCTCTGATTTTTTGACAATATACAATAACAGCTCTATCTGGTCTTAACCCAAATTTACCACCTGGAGAATATGCATCTGTACTTCTTTTCTTTTTCGCAACAGTATAATGAGCAACCATTGAATCAATATTACCTGAAGATACAAAAAAGCCAAGTCGAGGTTTACCGAATACTTTAAACGAATCATTCTTTTTCCAATTAGGTTGAGATATAACACCTACTTTATAACCTGCATTTTCAAGAACTCTTGTAATTATGGACACGCCGAAGCTGGGATGGTCGACGTATGCATCACCGGATACATAAACAAAATCAACTTCATCCCAGCCTCGGGAAATAATATCATTTTTTGAAATAGGTAAAAACTGATTATTCTTCACTGCTACCCTCTTCATCTTCACCATATGGTTTGTTGGCTCCACCCTGAGCTAAAGCATTCATTTCATACCATTGTTGCTTAGTGATAAGCACCTTACGAGGCTTAGCTCCTTCATAAGGTCCAATAATTCCACTTGTTTCAAGGTCGTCAATTATTCTTGCTGCACGAGCATAACCAAGTTTAAGTTTTCTCTGAAGTAAAGTTGTTGAAGCAGACTGTGCTTCAATTACAACTTCAATCGCTTTAGGAAGCATTTCATCAGCAGGTCCTTTTTCACCATCATCACCTGATGAAGATGAATCCTTTTTCTTTGCCCCTGTTTGAGCAGCATTACGGTCGATTTCTTTTATTACATCATCATCATAAGAGGTCTGTTCTTGATTCTTAATAAAAGTAACAACATTTTCTACTTCTTTATCTGATAAATAACATCCCTGGACACGAATTGGTTTAGGAATACCAACCGGATAATAAAGCATATCACCATTTCCAAGAAGCTTTTCTGCACCGACAGAATCAATAATTGTACGAGAGTCAACCTGAGATGATACAGAGAGAGAAATTCTACTTGGAATATTAGCTTTAATAATACCTGTGATAACATCAACTGACGGTCTTTGTGTAGCAATAACAAGATGCATACCTGCCGCACGAGCCATCTGAGCAAGACGGCAAATAGAATCTTCAACTTCATTTGGAGCAGCCATCATAAGGTCTGAC
>JAZNLY010000103.1:0-12156 GCA_045579305.1 Candidatus Fimenecus sp.
ACTGAGCATCCAGCCATGTTCTTCTTCTCTTTTTGCATACATATCACTGCGATATTTCGCTGTTTCACTATCACTTCTTGCTCTCATAAAGTGATAATATTTATCATCCATTAAAACTACTCTTTCCACGTCACGGACAACATCGAGATTAAATGGGAAATCGTCCCAGAAAGTGTTTTTGAAACGGATATTATTGTCCATTATATACTTTCTCTCAAAAAGCTTGTTCCAAGGAGTATAGAGTAAATTTTTATCAAACATTTTGTGAGCATATTCACGGAATTCCCTTTGTGAAGTAAATTCCTTTGTAGGTAAAGTCTGCTCCTGAGTATAAAATTCTGTATCTGAATAATATGTGTCGATATAGTATCCTGCAACCACTAACTGAGCATTGTTCTTCTTTGCCATTGTGTACATATCCTCAAACATTGTAGGCTCTGCCCAGTCGTCGGAATCCACAAAATAGAGGTATTCACCACGAGCCATTGGGATTGCAGTATTACGGGCAGATGGCGCACCACCGTTTTCCTTGTGGATTACAGTAATTCTGCTGTCACTTCTTGCAATAGCATCGCAGATTGCACCTGAGTTATCAGGACTACCATCATCAACGGCAATTAATTCCCATTCGGTAAGTGTCTGTGCCTGAATACTTTCGATACATTTTTCTATATAATTTTCCACGTTATAGACCGGCATTATGGCGGTGATTTTAATATCACTCATTACCTAATTCCTCCTCACAAAGAGCCAGAGCAGACTCAATGCATTTATCCATATCGTAATATTTATATTGTCCTAGACGACCACCAAAAATGACATTTTTTTCCTTTTCGGCAATGCGTTTATACTCTTCATAAAGTGAATTGTTCCTGTCATCATTAACCGGATAATAGGGCTCATCACCCTTTTGCCAATCGGCAGGATATTCACGGGTTATCACTGTTTTCGGCTGATTACCGAATTCAAAGTGCTTGTGCTCGATAATTCGGGTATATGGAATCTGCCTCTCGTTGTAATTAACTACTGCCACCGGCTGAAATTCCTTTATATCAAGAATTTCTGTTTCAAATCGCAAGCTTCGATAATCAAGTTCACCTAAAGAATAGTCAAAGTAACTGTCAATTGTGCCCGTATATACAATTTTTTCGGCAAGGGACAAATACTCTTGCTTTTTTTCAAAAAAATCGCTGTTAAGACGGACTTCTACACCATCCAAAAGTTTATTGATTAACACATTATAGCCACCTATCGGAATCCCCTGATAAGTGTCGTTGAAATAGTTGTTATCGTAAGTATAACGGACAGGCAGACGCTTGATTATGAATGCAGGTAAATCCTTACAATCCCTGCCCCATTGTTTTTCCGTATAGCCTTTTACAAGCTTTGTGTAAATTTCACGACCAACAAGGCTTATTGCCTGTTCTTCAAGATTTTTTGGCTCTCCCGCGATTTCAGCACGTTGCTCGTCGATTATCGCCTTCGCTTCCTCGGGAGTACTGACACCAAAAATCTGTGAAAAAGTGTTCATATTGAATGGCAAGTTGTAAAGCTTACCCTCATAATTTGCCATTGGAGTGTTTATAAAACCATTGAATTCACAGAGTGAAGTCACATAATCCCAAACGCGCTTGTTGCTTGTATGGAAAATATGTGCTCCGTACTTGTGAACGGTAATACCTTCCACATTTTCGCAGTAGATATTACCACCCGTATGATTTCTTTTTTCAAGGACAAGGCATTTTTTACCTTGTTTTGTGGCTTCGTGAGCAAACACAGCACCAAAAAGTCCGGCACCCACGATTATATAATCATACTGTTTCATAAAACACCGTTTTATAATGCAAAATGCAAAGTGCAAAGTGCAAAATGAACAACCATATTGGTTTGTCATTCTGAACGAAGTGAAGAATCTCTTTTAATTATCCGTTCACTATGGCAGAGATTCTTCGTCGTTTCACTCCTCAGAATGACATTTCTATTTGAGAATTGCAGTTATTTTTGATGAAATTCTGTTTTTGAGACCGAAGGCTTACGAGTGTAAGTCGAGGGTGAAAAGACGGAATTTCGCAAAAAGAACACAATTATCCCTCGTAATCGTCCTCGTTTTCCCAGTTATGATATACGTTCTGTACGTCATCGTTCTCATCAAACATTTCAAGCATTCTGCCCATGTTTTTGATGTCGTCCGGGTTTGTGTGAGTTGTGTATGTGCTTGGAACATATTCAACCTCTGCTGAAACGAATTTGTAGCCCTTTGCTTCAAGGTCGTCACGAACAGCACCCATATCGTTTGCTTCTGTACGAACATCATAGATTTCATCTTCTGCGATAAAATCGATTGCACCTGCCTCAAGAGCATCTTCCATAAGCTGGTCTTCGTCAATTCCTTCTTTTTCGAAAAGAATTACACCCTGACGGTTGAACATAAATGAAACGCAACCGCTCATACCCATATTTCCACCAAATTTATCGAAATAGTGACGAACATCGGCAGCAGTTCTGTTACGGTTATCTGTAAGAGCTTCAACGATGATTGCGATACCTGATGGGCCATAGCCTTCGTATACGATTTCATCGTAGTTTTCACCACTGCCTTCACCTGCTGCCTTTTTGATAACTCTTTCGATATTATCGTTTGGCATATTTGCAGCCTTAGCCTTTGCGATAACGTCCTTGAGCTTTGAGTTACCTGCAGGGTCAGGTCCGCCTGACTTTACTGCAACAGCGATTTCACGGCCGATTTTTGTGAAAACCTTTGCTCTCGCGTTATCTGTCTTTTCTTTCTTTCTTTTGATTGTACTCCATTTTGAATGTCCTGACATAAAAACATACCTTTCCACTCTAAATTATTCGTACTATTTTACCACAAACCCATATATTTTTCAACAGTTATTACAATAAAAATGTAAAATGCAAAGCGCAAAATGCAAAATGAACAACCATATTGGTTTGTCATTCTCAACGAATTGAAGAATCTCTTTTAATTATCCGTTCACTTTGGCAGAGATTCTTCGTCACTTCATTCCTCAGAATGACTTTTTATTTAAAATACTATTTCAGAACTGCCTTGCATAAACTTAATTGAAACAAATGGCAGAAAAGGAGAAACAACAATGGAATTCAATATACAAAAAGAAAAATTTTCCCTTTGTGAGTCAGGGAATCAAGGCAATCAAGAACACGCCATTGACTGTGATATTACATTACCCGAATATTTACCGGATATCATCAAAATCTTAAAATGCAGCTGCATCCCGGGTGTAAAGTCCCACCAGGTCAATGGTGACAGAATCACAGCCGAGTGCAATTGCATTGTACGTGTTCTTTATACAAGTGAACAAGGTAATCTTCACTGTTATGAGCAGAATATTCCGTTTGCCAAGCAAATCGAGTTGAAGTCCGACCACATTCCGACAGATATTTTCGTTGGTGCAAAGACCGATTATGTCAACTACAGAGTTTCAGGACAACGACGTTTTGAAATTCACGGTGCATTGACGGTTTTTGCAAAAACCAACAGCAAAAAGTGTGTTGAAATGATTTCAGATGCTTGTGGTGATGGTGTAACCCTCAAAACTGAAAAGGTGGAAATCTGCGACCTTTGCTCAGTGATTGAAAAGGCATTCACAGTAACAGAAACATGTGATGTGGGTGCACTCTCCGAGCCTATGGGCTCAGTTGTGGCATCCTGCAGCTTCGGAATAATCAACGAGCTGAAAATTGTATCGGATAAATTATTTCTTAAAGGTGAATTGATTATTCACACCACATTTACAGGCACGGAAACTCATCAGGTGCAGACCATCGACAACACAATAAACATCAACCAGATAATTGAAGCACCCGATATCACCGAGGATTGTCACCTTGATTCATATTTTTCTGTTATCGACCTTGAATGCAAGCCGAGATTTGACCTTTCGGGTGACAAAAATCTTCTGGATATTTCTGCTGTAATTAATTTTTCTGCCTGCGGATACAAAACCCGCACACTTTCCTGCGTAAGAGATGCTTATTCCACAAAATACGAATCCGAAATCAAGAAGAATATATTT
Organism: Candidatus Fimenecus sp.; assembly: GCA_045579305.1. GTDB lineage: Bacteria > Bacillota > Clostridia > Oscillospirales > Acutalibacteraceae > Fimenecus. The sequence goes on from JAZNLY010000103.1 coordinate 4,059, forward strand.
TATCTGACTTCACTCCGGGAAGAATTCGAGGACAGTTTTCTTTGTCGGGGAGTTACGGAAATCAACACACCGGGAATCAGTAAAATTCTTTCCTTTTTGTGCACAGATATAACATCATCCTTTTCACTTGCAGACACTTCATATAGCGTAAATGGTGAAATCACAGCGGAAATCATCTACGAAGATGTAAAGGGTGAAATCTGCTTTATCCAACGACAAATCCCATATACATACAAACGACCTGCAGGTGTTGTGGAGAGTGTGCTTTCCTGTAATCCCCATTGTAATATTTCTGCTTTCAGTTATGTTTTAAATGGCGACAAGGCTCTTGATATACGTGCCGAAATCAATATCCGTTGCTTTGTTTTTGCCGAAACGGAAAAGCTGGTTGCAACAGACCTTGTCATCAATAAGGATAAGATAAAATCCATAAAAACTGCAGCTCTCACCATTTATTTTGCTGACTCAGGAGAAGCCATCTGGGATATTGCCGAAAGATACAACACAACAGTTGAGGCGATTACACGGGAAAATCACCTGACCGAATCCTGTGTCAAAGAGAAATGCAAACTACTTATACCGAAAATGTAAAGGGAGGGAACAGCATGAGTAATAAAAGTATTTACAGTGATATTGCCACACGTACGGGTGGTGACATTTATATAGGAGTTGTGGGGCCTGTGAGAACAGGAAAATCCACTTTTATCAAGCGTTTTATGGACTCGGTTGTTTTGCCGAATATTGAGGATGATGCAGTCCGTGAAAGAGCAAATGACGAGTTGCCACAGTCCTCGGCAGGCAAGACAATTATGACAACGGAGCCCAAATTCATCCCTGAAAATGCAGTAAAAATCACTCTGCCCGACAACGCAAGCTTCAATGTGCGAATGATTGACTGTGTGGGATATATTGTGCCATCATCTTTAGGATATATTGAAGGTGACCAGCCGAGAATGGTGCGTACTCCCTGGTACGAAAACGAAATCCCATTCAATATGGCAGCAGAAATCGGCACAAAAAAGGTTATTACTGAGCATTCCACAATAGGTCTTGTAATCACAACTGACGGAAGCATCAGCGATATTCCAAGAACCGAATATGAAGAGGCAGAAGAAAGAGTTGTCAATGAATTAAAGGAGCTTCAGAAGCCTTTTGTGGTGCTTCTCAACTGTATGGAGCCTGAAAGTACACAGGCAAAAAATCTTTCAAATCAACTGTCAGTTAAATACAAAGTACCTGTTATGGCTGTCAACTGTCTTGAGCTGAACGAACAAGAAATCAAAGAAATAATCACACAGATTCTCTTTGAATTCCCTGTTAAAGAAATCGGTGTTGACCTGCCACTATGGTTGGTGGGACTCGGTGAAGACCATTGGCTTAAAAGCACAATATACAAGAGCGTACTAAAGTCAATTGAGGATATAAACTATGTCCGTGACATAAGCACAATGACGGATACACTATGCGAATGTGAATATATAACCGACACGCGCATATCATCCATGGACTTAAGTGTGGGTAGTGCCTGGATTCAGGTAAGTATAAACAATGACTTGTTCTATAAAATTCTCCACGAATCAACAGGTATTTCCATTGAAAATGAGCAAGGACTACTCACCTGCCTTAAAGAATTATCCGAAATCAAAAAGGAATATCTCCGAATCAAATCTGCCCTTGACGAGGTACAGACAACGGGTTACGGAATCGTTATGCCGACCATCAACGAATTAACCCTTGAAGAGCCTGAAATTGTAAAACAGGGTGGCAGATATGGTGTACGTCTTTCTGCGTCTGCACCGTCAATTCATATGATGAAGGCTGATATCAAAACAGAGGTTGCCCCAATCGTGGGCAGTGAAAGCCAATCGGAAGAACTTGTAAAATATCTCCTTGACGGATTTGAGGACGACCCAAGCAAAATCTGGGAATCAAATATCTTTGGCAAATCCCTTAATGAGCTTGTCAACGAAGGACTTCGCAACAAGCTCTATCATATGCCGACGGATGCACGGATGAAATTCCAGGAAACCCTTGAAAGAGTAATAAATGAAGGCTGTAACGGACTTTTGTGCATAATTCTATAAGTGCAAAATGCAAAGCGCAAAATGCAAAACGTGGGAACTGCGTTGCAATTTTAAGGAACAACCAATATGGTGTAGCGGTAGGGCGGGGTCTTGACCCCGCCGTTGTTGGATTCCCTATTGCTTTTAGGCGGTAGCAAGCTACCGCCCTACCATAATCTATGAATTAAACCATCCCTACAAATTATAATTTACGTAACCATCAATACAAAATTCTCTATTGACATTATCTTTTTATAGTGATAAAATTCTTGTAAGTTAATATTTAACCAATAAACCGATGAGAAAGAGTAGTAATTGATTTTTTTCATTTTCAGAGAGCCGACGATGGTGAAAGTTCGGTAATGAACGCTTCAATGAATGGACTTTTGAGGGCAATCCGATATGTAGGTGCGACGGAGGGCAACCGTTAAAGTGCTGAGTGTATGAAAGTACATAGTGAGTGCGTATCTTTGATACGAATTTGGGTGGTACCGCAGATTTTACAGTCTGTCCCATAGTTTTGGGACGGATTTTTTATTTTTTTAAGGAGGAACAATTATGATTCTCAACAACGTTGATTTTGACACTTATTTTAACAATTATCCCGACAAGGATGGTTATTTCGGCAAATACGGCGGAGTTTATATTGATGACAAATTAAAGGCTGCTATGGCAGAGATTACTGAGGCATATTTCTCAATCTGTCAGTCAAGAAAGTTTATCGCAGAGCTTCGCAGAATCCGTAAGGAATTTCAGGGCAGACCAACCCCTGTTACACATCTTGAAAGACTTTCTGATGCTCTTGGCGGTAAGGTTCAGCTTTATGCAAAGCGTGAGGATTTGAACCATTCAGGTGCGCATAAGTTAAACCACTGTATGGGTGAAGCTCTCCTTGCAAAATATATGGGCAAGAAAAAGGTTATTGCTGAAACCGGTGCAGGTCAGCACGGTGTTGCCCTTGCTACTGCAGCCGCTTACTTCGGTCTTGAATGTGACATCTATATGGGCTCTGTTGACATAAAGAAGCAGGCTCCGAATGTTGCCAGAATGAAGATTCTCGGTGCAAATGTTGTTGAAGTTACTCACGGTCTTCAGACTCTTAAAGAAGCAGTTGATGCTGCATTTGATGCATACAGTAAGGAATACAACGACTGTATTTATTGTATCGGCTCAGTGCTCGGCCCTCACCCATTCCCAATGATGGTTCGTGATTTCCAGAGTGTTATTGGTATTGAGGCAAGAGAACAGTTTATTGAAATGACAGGTCATCTTCCTAATGCCGTTGTTGCTTGTGTTGGTGGCGGTAGTAATGCTGCAGGTCTTTTCTCAGGATTCTTAAATGACCCTGTTGATATTTATGGTATCGAGCCACTCGGTCGTGGTCCTAAGATGGGTGACCACGCAGCAAGTCTTAAATATGGTACAGAAGGAGTTATGCACGGTTTCAACAGCATTATGCTTAAGGATGAAAATGGTGAGCCTGCTCCTGTTTATTCAGTTGCAAGTGGTCTTGACTACCCTTCATCAGGTCCTGAGCACGCATTCTTACAGGAAATCGGCAGAGTTAAGTATGATGTAATCGACGACGAAGAAACAATCGACGCATTCTTCAAGCTTTCCCGTATGGAAGGTATCATCCCGGCCATCGAAAGCTCACACGCTGTTGCATATGGTATGAAGCTTGCAAAACAGATGGAACACGGCTCAGTCCTTATTAACCTTTCAGGTCGTGGCGACAAAGATATGGACTATGTTATTGAAAACTACGGAATAAGATAAACATATATAAAGATAACTCCTCACAATATTGTGGGGAGTTTTATTATCTGAATCGGAGTTTATCGATTGCATTCTGAATTCAGAATGCAGAATTCAGAATTATGGAACTGCGTTGCGATTTTAAATAACAACCAATATGGTGTAGCGGTAGGGCGGGGTCTTGACCCCGCCGTTGTTGGATTCTTTATTGCTTTTCGGCGGCAGCAAGCTACCGCCCTACCATAATCGATTAATTTTATCATCCCTACAAATTATAGTTTACACTTTAATTTCATTTTTGTTGTATTGCATTCCTCTCATTTTCTTGCTATACTTTACCCATAAGAAAATCCTTGAAAACGGGGGAATTACTATGGCAATTCATATTCTTAAAGACAAAATTTTTGTCCTTGAAACAAAAAACACCCATTATGTGTTGGGCGTTGACAAATACGGCTACAACAGACAGATTCACTGGGGCAAAAAATGTAATATAAACGACTACGAAGCAAAGGATATATGGGACGAAAATTCAAACCACACCCGTCTTGATATGGCAAAACAGGAGTTTACCGTTTTCGGTGGCACAATGTATCGTGAAAGCGATTTAAAGGTGCAGTTTCCTGACAAATGTCGTGAAATTGACCTTGAATTTATGGGTGCAGAAGCAGAAAGCAATCTTCTCACTTTCACATTAAAGGACAAGGTTTATCCTTTACAGATTGCACTTAAATACAAAATCAATGACAATGACGATATTATCACCCGTTGGGCAGAAATCACAAACACAGGTGACGAAAATATCACTGTTGACAGAATGTTTTCTGCAGAATTGACACTTCCATCAACTAATCCATACACATTCAAAAACACAAATGGTAGTTGGGGTGGCGAATATGTTGAAACGGAATCAACTCTCGAAGGCGGTGCACTTGTTTTCGACAGTAAACGAGGCACATCGGGACATAATCAGTCACCATATTTCATAGCATATCAGAATGCTGACGAAAATCAGGGTGATGTATATTTCGGCACACTTGCTTACAGTGGAAACTTCAAGGTTCTTTGCACCCGTGACCTTTTCTATACAACAAGAGTAAGCCTTGGCCTTAATGACCACGATTTCAAGCATATTTTAAAGGCAAATGAAACTTTCACTACTCCAATGGTTTACTGTGGCTATTCACAGCAAGGCTTTGGTGAAATGAGCCGACAGATGAATCGTTTTGCCATCAACAATGTCCTTCCAAAGCAATTCAATAACAAAATTCTTCCTGTTCTTTACAACTCATGGGAAGCAACTGAATTTGACGTTAACTGTGAGCACCAGACAGCCCTTGCAGAACTTGCATCAGAAATGGGTGTTGAACTTTTCGTTATGGATGACGGTTGGTTTGGCGCAAGAAATCACGACAGAGCAGGTCTTGGCGACTGGTTTGTTAATACAAACAAATTCCCTAACGGCATTGATGAACTCATTAAGAATGTCAATGATTTAGGAATGGATTTCGGTCTTTGGTTTGAGCCTGAAATGGTGAATCCTGACTCCGACCTTTTCCGTGAGCACCCTGAATGGGCATATCACTATGACACAAGAGAAGCACATACTCTCCGTCATCAGTTAGTCCTTAATATGACTCGTGAAGATGTTCAGGAATACATTTTCAACTGTATGGACGAAATGCTCACAAATCACAACATCAAATACATCAAATGGGATATGAACAGACCTCTTTCCGAAACAGGAGCAGAAAATCTCGAGTGTCCTCAGGATTTGTGGTACAAGCACACAGAAGCTGTTTACAATATTGTTGACAGACTTAAGGAAAAGCACCCTGATGTTGCAATCGAAAGCTGTTCGTCAGGTGGTGGACGAAGTGACTACGGTGCATTACTCCACTTTGACCAGGTATGGACAAGCGACAACACGGACTCAATTGACAGAATGACAATGCAGAAGTGGTTTACATATCTTAAACCTACAAAGGCTATGCGCGCGTGGGTTACTGACATTAACTGGTACAATTCACCAATGAGCCTTGATTTCCGTTTCAATGTTGCAATGCAAGGCTCACTCGGTGTCGGTGGAAATCTTACAAAATACAGTAAAGAAGATTTGGAAATCGGCAAAAAGAATGTTGCACTTTACAAAGAAATCCGTCATCTTGTGCAATTCGGTGACCTTTACAGAATTCTTGACGCGAAGAAAGACGAAATCCTCTTTAACCTTTATGTAAGTGAGGATAAAACAGAGGCAGTGGCATTCCTTACATCAGCACACACAAGCTTTATGAAAAAGGAAATTCCGCTTCGATTCACAGGTCTTGATGATGATAAGATTTACACATTTAATCTTAATGGTCGCGACTGGGAAAAGAGTGGTTCATACCTTAAAAATGTCGGTATTCCGACTACTATCCGTGGCATGGGATATAACAAAATAATTAAAATCAAGGCAAAATAAAATTTTCTTATCAAAACGACGAGGAAGATTCCGGTCTTCTTCGTCTTTTATTTTTCTTCGTGCCGAAATCGAATAACTGGTCACGAGCCATTTTCTCTGCCAAATCTATATTAAAGCTTACTTCTTTTTTCTTTTCCTCTGTAGCTGGTTTTTTATCCAACTTTTTCACATAATATTTTGGACTTTTGCCATTAGGACACTCACCTCTTTTAACGAGTTCAGCTGAAATCAGCTCCTGCATAGCGGCAATTGCTGTCGGTTTACTGCAATTAAGATACTTGCCGATTTCTTCCATAGAAAAATAAATGAACACTCCATTTTCATCGGAAAATCTGTCCTTATTCCTCTCGGATAAATTCATTCTGCTGAGCATCAGCGAATAGAGATAACAACCTCTTGCTGAAAGATTCTGATATCTGTCATCACAGGCTAATAACATGGGTAAAAATGCGTAATAATTTGATTGATTATTCTGATACATAAAAAAATACCTCCCATATATAGCCCGAAAAAGCAAAATCGTCCCGGGAAATGCGGGACGAAATGCAAAAAACAGCGAATCATTAACAAATTGTTTACATTTGAGGCCGTTTTTAGACATTTACTAACTATAAAAATGAAAATTTTTAAAAATAGTTAATCGGTTAACTATTTGGGGTTAATGTATTTGATTTTGCCTGATAAATTATAATTTATCGGGAAAGTTTAATTCATAGATTATGGTAGGGCGGTAGCTTGCTGCCGCCGAAAAGCAATAGGGAATCCAACAACGGAGGGGTCAAGACCCCGCCCTACCGCTACACCATATTGGTTGTTCTTTAAAATCGCAACACAGTTCCACAATTCTGCATTCTGCATTCAATCTACAAACTCCGATTTACAAAGATACATATTAAAAATATTTTTTTGTATCCGTCTCCGTATCCTTTTCAATCATCGGGTAAAGTTTTTTTACCCAAGTTTATAAATCATTATTTATATTATTTATTTATATTATTATACTATTGGGTAAAATTTTTTGACCGGTCAGGTAAAGTTTTTTAATCGGTCAGGTAAATTTTTTTGACCCATCAGGTCAGATTTCTTTACAGGGATGTAGTAAAAAAGTCTACACTAATGTCATTCTGAGGAGTGTAATGACGAAGAATCTCTGCCGGATAATATGTTGCTTTTGGAGAGATTCTTCGCTTCGCTCAGAATGACAAAAAAGTCACCCTGAACAAAGTGAAGGGTCTGCTAAAAATGACAGGAGAGATTCTTCGCTTCGCTCAGAATGACTTATAAAACTAATTGCATATTAAATGACAACGGCGGGGTCAAGACCCCGCCCTACCGGTCGAATGTAAAACAAATACATCACTACAAATTATAATTTTGGCAACAAAAAGGCGAAGTCATCTGACCTCGCCGATTTTTGTTTGTTTTATCCTTTAAGAATCTCTTTATAAAGTCGGATATATTCGTTTGCTGATTTGCCCCAACTGTTGTCACATTCCATTGCTCGTTTAACGAGAATGTTCCAGCCTTCTTTGTTGCTGTAACCCTCGATTGCTCGTCTGATAGTATAGAGCATATCGTGAGCGTTGTATGTTGAGAATGTAAATCCGTTGCCCTCGTTGTCGCCTGAATCCTTGATACTGTCACGAAGACCGCCTGTTTCACGGACAATCGGAATTGTACCGTAACGAAGTGAAATCATCTGTGAAAGACCGCAAGGCTCACTCTTAGAAGGCATTAAGAACAAGTCGCAACCTGCATAAATCTTCTTTGAAAGTGATGGGATAAAGCCGATTTTAAGTCCCATTTTGTCAGG
>JAZNLY010000104.1:0-8623 GCA_045579305.1 Candidatus Fimenecus sp.
AAATCTGTCGGTCGCGTCAACGTAAATGAGGTTTGCGTCAAGACCGTTCTTGAAGATTTCGATAACCTGTTCGGATTCGCCCTTTCTCATAAGGCCGTGGTTTACGTGTACACAGACAAGCTGCTTGCCGATAGCCTTGATAAGAAGCGCTGCAACAACTGAGGAGTCAACGCCGCCTGAAAGAGCCAGAAGCACCTTGCGGTCACCAACCTGGGCCTTGATTTCTTTTACCTGCTCGTCAATAAAAGCATTAGCAAGCTCTGGAGTTGTAATTCTTTTCATTGATTCGGGTCTTACATTTTTTTCCATAAATATTGCCCTCCTTGAAAATATATTGAATATATTGAATATATTGTATCAAATGTCTGATTAGTTTGTATAGTTGTCAAAATAGCCCTGAACAAGGACAATGGGAGTACCCTTGTCACCTGAACCACTTGTAAGGTCACAAAGTGAACCGATAAGGTCAGTAAGCTGACGAGGAGTTGTACCCTGAGATGCCATACTACCAACAAGGTTACCATTCTTTTCTTTGATACTCTTTGAAATTGCTTCTTTGAGTTCAGCACCTGAAAGACCTTTAAAGTCATTGTCAGCAAGATATTTAAGTTTCAATTCGTTTGGTGTACCGATAAGACCTGCAGTATGAGCAGGGGATACAACCGGGTCAGCAAGTTCCCAGATTTTACCCTGTGGGTCCTTGAAAGCACCATCACCGTAAACCATAACTTCGATGTGTTTACCGGTTCTCTTCATAAATTCAGCCTGAATTTCTTCAACAAGTCCCTGACAATCTCTTGGGAAAAGTTTGATTGTGTCTTCAGTTGATTTATTTGAACCGAGAAGACCGTATTTCTCGTTACAGCCACTGCCGTTAACAGGAGCGTTGAGAATGTCGTCAAGACCACAGACAATTTTAGCACCGGCAGCCTTTAAAATTCTCTTTGTTCTCGCTCTTGTATGAATATCACAAGTAAGAACACAGTCAGTATAATTGAGGATTGTTTTTGGCTGATTTGCAAAGATGATTTCAGCCTCTGCACCTGCTTCTCTGATGATTTCAGAGTAGTAAGCAACATAGTCAACACCGGTAAATTCGTGTTTGTTTTCACCAAAAAGCTCTCTGTATTTTGCTTCATCAAGTACATCTGAATAAGGGTTGATTCCTGATTCGTCAATCTGGTCAAGACTTACGAGTGAGTTACCAACTTCGTCACTTGGGTAGCTGAGCATAAGAACAACTTTCTTCGCACCCTTTGCAATACCGCGAAGACAGATTGCAAAACGGTTACGTGATAAAATCGGGAAAATAACACCGATTGTTTCACCGCCAAGTTTTGCCTTAACATCAGCCGCAATATCGTCAACTGATGCATAGTTACCCTGAGCACGTGCTACGATTGATTCTGTGAGAGAAACAACGTCTCTGTCACGCATTTCGAATCCTTCACTTTCTGCTGCTTCAAGTACGCTTGTTACAGTAATATCAACAAGTTCATCACCTTGTCTGATAATAGGACAACGAATACCTCTTGAAACAGTACCGACTTTTCTTTCCATATATATCTCTCCAATATAAAAAATACGAAAGTTAATCACAACAAGCGGTGAAATAAACCCACTTCACCACATATTGAAAATTACATGTCATTATACAATATTCTTCCACATAAAGTCAATGAAAACATAACAAACAGATAACAAAAATTACCACAAAAATATCAAGAAATTTTGTGCAAGTTTTTTTAAAAGAATTTAAATAGTAAAAAACGACTGAAATCATCTGAAAAATAATGCACGAAACACGAAAAAATGTTGAAAATAATTGACTTTTAAAAGCCGTAGAGTTATAATACGTTAAATATAGTATAATGTTATTAATATGGATTTTTGTGAGAAATTTTAAAAATATAATGTTTGGGAGATTGGTACTGTATGTATAAATATGTGAAACGAGCCCTTGATTTTTTGATTGCTTTGTTTGCATTAATCTGTCTTTCACCGGTTATGCTTGTAGTTGCAATTATTATAAAGCTAACGTCACCGGGACCGGTTATTTTCAGGCAGAAACGAATTGGAAAAGACGGTAAAGTTTTTGATATCTATAAATTCCGTTCAATGTGTGTTGGTGCTGAAAGCCAGGGAAGTGGCGTTTATTCAGGCAAAGGGGATGCCAGGGTAACAGCAATCGGAAAGATTATCCGCGCAACAAGTATTGACGAGTTACCGCAATTTGTAAATATCCTTAAAGGTGAAATGAGCTTCGTGGGTCCACGTCCGCCACTTACATATCATCCATGGGATTATTCAGAATATAGTGAATTTCAGCTTCGGATGTTTGAGGTTCGTCCCGGGATTACAGGTTGGGCACAGGTAAACGGAAGAAAAGGTGTTGAGTGGAATAAAAGAATTGAGCTCAATGTCTGGTATGTTGACAATATGTCTTTGTTGCTTGATATAAAGATTATTTTAATGACGGTTTTCAAGGTGCTTAAAAATGAGGACAACGAAAACACAGAAGCAACTGTTAAGAGTGAAGAAAAGGAAACAATAAACAACTAAGAGGTAAATTATGGCCCTTGAATTAATGTTTGTTACAAATCGTGTCGATGTGGCTCAGGCTGCCCAGTCAGCAGGTGTTGACCGTATATTTGTTGATATGGAGTACATAGGTAAAAGTAAACGTCAGGGTGGTATGGATACAGTGCAGAATATGCACACAATCGAACAGGTCAAGGCACTTCGTCAGGTTCTTTCTTCATCAACGCTCTTTGTCCGTTGCAATCCTATTCACGATGCAACTGATGATTATTCTTCAACAGAGGATGAAATTGATAGTATTATTGATGCCGGTGCAGATGTGATTATGCTTCCTTTCTTCCAAAATGCAGACCAGGTACAACGCTTTATCAATGCAGTAGGTGGCAGAGTAAGAACAAATTTGCTTATAGAAACACCTGAAGCTGTAGATAATCTTGAAGAAATTTTAGAGATTGACGGAATCGATGAAATTCATATTGGTCTTAACGATTTACACCTTGGTTATGGAATGACATTTATGTTCCAGCTTGTTGCCGATGGTACAGTTGAAAGAATCTGCGAAAAAATTAAAAAGAAAAACATAAGTTATGGCTTTGGCGGAGTTGCAAGAGTCGGTACGGGTACATTACCAGCTGAGTGTGTACTTGGTGAGCATTATCGACTTGGTTCTGACCGTGTTATTCTTTCCCGTGCATTCTGTGATGTCAATAAGGAAACTGATTTTGAAGATATAAAGGAAAAATTCAATTCAGGTGTTCGTGATATACGTGAATTTGAAAATAACGTTCTTGATAAATGGACTCAGGAAACACATTCGGAAAACCATCGGAAAACAATAGAATGTGTGGAAAGAATAGTTGAAATGATAAATAGTAAGTAAGAGGAATATTATGAAACTTTTAATGACGGGTGCATTTAACTGTACAGCTCAGCAAAAAGTGAATATAGAAGAACTCGGTTGTGAGATAATGTTTCATAAGATGGAAAATGAACCTTTGACTGACGATATGTTTGAGGCAGAGGCGATAATCTGTAATGGATTATTCTTACATAATGATATCGATAAGTTTCCTAATCTTAAATTCATTCAACTGACAAGTGCCGGTCTTGACCGTGTACCTGTTGAAAGAATAAATGAAAAGGGCATTGTCCTTAAAAATGCAAGGGGAGTATATAGTATTCCTATGGCGGAATGGGCAGTCAGCGGTGTTCTTTCTCTTTATAAAAACCTTGAGGTTTTTCTTGAAAATCAGAAAAATCATAGATGGGTAAAAGACAGAAATGTCCGTGAATTGTCAGGCGATACAGTTTTAATCGTCGGTTGTGGCAGTGTGGGTACTGAATGTGCGAAAAGATTCAAGGCTTTTGGTATGAATGTGCTTGGTGCAGATATCATAAATCCTGATAATGAAAATTATGATGAGTTTTATCCTATGGATAATATAGATTCCGCTCTTAAAGTGGCAGATATTGTTGTGTTGACACTTCCGCTGACAGATGAAACAAAATACTTATTTAACAATGAAAGATTTGCTCATTTCAAAGATGGTGCAATCCTTGTGAATATCGCAAGAGGTCCGATTGTTAATGAAAATGATATGATTATAAATCTTAAAAACGGAAAACTCGGTGGTGCAGTGCTTGATGTTTTTGAGTCTGAACCATTAAGTGAAAACAGTGAACTGTGGGATATAAAAAATGTGGTAATGACACCTCACAATTCTTTTGTTTCACCGAAAAACCAAGAAAGATTATTCAATGTTGTTTATAACAATATCAAAGAATATATGAAGGGATAGGAATTTTATGAAATTCATTCTCGTTTCACCAAAAAACCGGACTGCGTATAATTTCCGTGGCGATTTGGTGAAAAAGATTATTTCAGCAGGATATGAGGTAATCATAACAGGACCTAATCGTGATAATATTGAAAAGGTCGAAGAATTAGGTGCAAAATTCGTTGAAATTCCAATGAATAAGAACGGTGTAAATCCTTTGAAGGATTTTGCTTATATGAATGCACTTCGTAAATTGTTTAAAAAGGAAAAGCCCGATGTGGTTCTGGGTTATACATCAAAGCCTGTAATTTATGGCTCAATGGCAGGAAAACTTGCAAAAGTACCTCATAAGGTGGCAATGGTTACCGGTGCAGGTTATGCATTTACTGCAAAGACAAAGAAAGCAAAAATCATAAAGCTTATAATGTCTGTTCTGTATAAACTCGGCTTTATGTGTGCTGATACGGTAATTTTCCAGAATACTGACGATAAGGAACAGTTTATTAAAGAAAAACTTGTAAAAAAGAATAAGTGCGAAATTGTAAATGGTTCAGGAGTGAATATGGAGAAATTCGGTGTTGCACCATATCCTGAACAGATGACATTCTTTATGTTGTCACGAGTTATGTATTCAAAGGGAATTCGCGAATATCTTGAAGCCTGCGAAATCGTCAAGGCAAAATACCCACAGGTACGATGTATGCTTTTGGGTGCTTGTGAAGGAATTCAGGATTCACTCAGTCAGGAAGACCTGGATGAATACATTAATAAAGGTATTATTGAACATTTTGGCGAAACTGATACTGTCGCCGATTATTATAAACAGTGTTCCGTTTACGTTCTTCCTTCTTATCGTGAGGGAACACCACGAACAGTGCTTGAGTCAATGTCAATGGGACGAGCAGTTATCACTACTGACGCTCCCGGTTGCCGTGAAACTGTAACAGACGGAGAAACAGGATTTTTAGTTCCGACTCATAACGGACAGGCAGTTGCCGAAAAAATGATTGAATTCATTGAACATCCCGAGCTTGTGCAAACAATGGGTACAAAAAGTCACGAATATTGTAAAAACAAGTTCGATGTAAATAAAGTAAATGAAGATATGTGTAAATATCTGAAGATAAAGGAGTAATTGAAATGTCACTTTACGAAAGAATAGTTAATGGTGAAGAAAAAATCTCTCTTGTAGGTCTTGGTTATGTTGGTATGCCAATCGCAGTTGCCTTTTCAAAGAAAGTTAAGGTTGTGGGTTTCGACCTTAATTCTAAGAAAATCGAGTTATATAAAAACGGCATTGACCCTACAAATGAAGTAGGCGATGAGGCTATCAAGGCTTGTACTGTTGAATTTACCGCTGACGAAACAAAGCTCAAGGAAGCAAAATTCCACATTGTTGCAGTACCAACACCTGTAAATGATGACCATACACCTGATTTGACTCCTGTTGAAGGTGCGTCAACAATCGTTGGCCGTAATCTTACAAAGGGTTCAATCGTAGTTTATGAATCAACAGTTTACCCCGGTGTTACAGAAGATGTATGTATTCCTATTCTCGAAAAGGAATCAGGACTTAAATGTGGTGTTGACTTTAAAGTAGGTTATTCACCTGAAAGAATTAATCCCGGCGACAAAGTTCACCGTCTTGAAACAATCGTTAAAATTGTTTCAGGTATGGACGAAGAATCTCTTGATGAAATCGCAAAGGTTTATGAACTTGTTGTTGAAGCAGGTGTTCACAGAGCAGAAAATATCAAGGTTGCCGAGGCTGCAAAGGTTATTGAAAACAGTCAGCGTGATATAAATATTGCATTTATGAACGAACTTTCAATCATCTTTAACAAAATGGGAATTGATACACAGTCAGTCCTTAAAGCAGCAGGCACAAAATGGAATTTCCTTAAATTCTATCCCGGTCTTGTTGGTGGTCACTGTATCGGTGTTGACCCATACTATCTTACATACAAGGCAGAACAGTTAGGCTATCATAGCCAGATTATCCTTTCAGGTCGTAGAATCAACGACGATATGGGCAAATATGTTGCTGAAAGTATCGTTAAAAACCTTATTAAAGCAGATGTATCAATCAAGAGTGCAAAGGTTGCAATTCTTGGCTTCACATTCAAGGAAAACTGTCCTGATACAAGAAATACAAAAATTATTGATATTTATAACGAGCTTAAAGAGTACGGCATTACTGCAACAGTTGCTGACCCTGCAGCAGATGCTGATGAAGCAAAGCATCTTTATGGTATGGAATTTGTTGATATGTCAACAATTAAAGATTGTGATGCAGTAATCCTTGCAGTTGCTCACGAAGAATTCAAAGGTCTTACACAGGCTGACTTTGACAAGATGTTCAAAGCAGGCGATAACTCAACAAAAGTTCTTGCTGATATCAAGGGACTTCTTGACCGTAAGGAATATGAAGCAGCGGGATATAACTACTGGAGATTATAATTATACGGAGTGGTTTTGTTATGTTGAAGGTTCAACTTGACAAAAAATTTGAGTTCAGAAAATTTTTATATCGAAGAGGATATTTAATCACAAACAGAAATGACATAAAAACAGATTTATATCCGTTTTATGAAAACTGGACTATGAAACCAATAACTGACAGATTTAATTTGTATGTTCATAATGAACAGCATGCATATGTTCAGTCTGATGATGATGTTACAGCTGTTTTGATTGGCCATGCATATAATCCGTTTTCATTGGAAACAGATGAAAATAGTATTTTATTGGATTGTATCAAATCATACAGAAGTAGTGAAAGTGATTTTTTCGATAAAGTAAGTGAACTTACAGGAATACATCTAATTGCTGTTTTTTGTGAAGATAGTGCTGTGTTTGTTCAGGATTGTTCAGGTATGCAAATGTGTTGTTACGGAAAATGTGATGACAATATATACATAACATCAAACTGTACTATAATTGCGGATATTGATAATCCCGGTAAGAATAAGTTTGCTGAAGATTTGTTGAAGAGTAAATCATATAAGCATGGTAGTAAATATTTACCGGGTGATATTACTATCTATGATAGTATTTCGCGTTTAGGACCAAATTTGTCTTTACGATATCAAAACAATGAGTTTCGTATAGAAAGGTTTTATCCTGTAAAACCACATAAAGAACTTGATGAAACTGAGGCAAATACCATTGCTGAAATAGCAGAACTCGTAAAAAATAGTGTTGGATTATGTACCAAGAAGTGGACCAGACCGGCAATTTCTCTGTCTGGCGGCGTGGATAGCCGAACTACACTTTCAAGCGCAGTTGATAATTATGATAAATTTTATTACTACAGCTTTGAAAGCAAGCCACAGGAATCAAAAGATGCTGAGGCGGCACATAATATCTGTGCTGAATTAGGTTTAGAACATACTATTTATAAAATTTCAGATGACAACTCAGAGTGTGAGGATTTTGAACTTTTCAAACAAATTGTTACACGTAATTGTTCAGAAATCAGTACTCCGAAAGACAATGAAATAAGAAAATACTTTTTCTTGAGTACATTAAATGATTTTGAAGTAGAACTTAAATCATGGGCTTCTGAAATAGGACGAGCATTTTGGGAAAGAAGATATGGTATAAATCTGCCGGAAAAGCTTACATCCAGACATTTTAGTATTTTTCAGACACGCTTTTTTGGCGAACCGTCATTATTAAAACAGAGTGATAAAGCATATAAAGAATTTATGAAAAAGTCAGATTTTGTATATCCAATGTATAACTATGAAAATACAGATATGTTTTATTGGGAATACAGATTTGGCTCTTGGGGCACGATAGTTACAACCGGACAGAATATTTTTAATTTTGAAGTAACTATGCCAATGAATAATCGTAAAATAATGGATATGTTCTTGTGGTATCCACACGATTTCAGAAAAGCAGATGGTGTTAATAAAGGAATTATCGATGTGAATAATCCTTTGTTGCTTGAGGTTGGAAATCGTATTCATAACGACTATTTGAATATTAAACGATTACTTCTTGAAAGTGTGTACTACTATTATAGAACTTTATTTTATAAGGAGTAAAATCATGGGTTACAAACATTTAAAATTTCCTGAAAATTCTGTATTCCTCGTTACAGGTGCAGCCGGATTCATCGGCTCAAACCTTTGCGAAGCAATACTTAATATGGGATATAAAGTGAAAGCACTTGATGACCTTTCAACGGGGAAACAGGCAAACATTGATATGTTTCTTGATAACCCTGACTATACATTTATAAAAGGGGATATTAAAGACCTTGATACTTGTATGAAAGCCTGTGAGGGTGTTGA
>JAZNLY010000105.1:0-44698 GCA_045579305.1 Candidatus Fimenecus sp.
TTATCAAGCAAATTTAATATGCGGATGTGGCGGAATTGGCAGTTTTTAGCCGAGCGCTTCCGGTGGAAGAAGAAGCGAAGGCTAAAAAGACGAAGCGGTCAAAATCTTTTCACGCACCAAGTGAAAAAAGATTTTGGGCACCGCAAGTGTCACGCGGGCGCGGTTGAAGAGTAGTTATATAAAAAAGAGTAAAAATGAAAAAATAAATATGCGGATGTGGCGGAATTGGCAGACGCGCAGGTCTCAGACTCCTGTGGATATTGCTTCCTTGTGGGTTCAAGTCCCATCGTCCGCACCAAAATAAAGAGTCCACTTTTTGCGGACTTTTATATTTATATTATATTGATAGTATGAGGACTTGAACCCGAGAGGGTCTGAACGTTAAGAAAACAGTCCGGTGGACTGTTTTTAGTGAAGAGCACAATGCAAATCCCTCATTTGCATTGTGAATTCAGCATTCAAGTCCCATCGTCCGCACCAAAATAAAGAGTCCACTTTTTGTGGACTTTTATATTTATATTATATTGATAGTATGAGGACTTGAACCCGGTTTTTTATGTGTAAATTATAATTTGTAGGGATAATTTAATTATCTTGTCTCCCCTGAAAGGGGAGATGTCACGAAGTGACAGAGGGGTTATATAATTCAATAACAAACCCCTCAGTCTCGCTAACGCTCGACAGCTCCCCTTTCAGGGGAGCCGAGAAACACACATCAATTATGGTAGGGCGGTAGCTTGCTGCCGCCGAAAAGCAACAGAGAATCCAACAACGGCGGGGTCAAGACCCCGCCCTACCGCTACACTATATTGGTTGTTCTTTAAAATCGCAACGCAGTTCCGACGTTTTGCACTTTGCGTTTTGCATTTTGCATTTATCCCGAGAGACTCCAATTTGATGAATAAAAGCATAGCACAACGAAAAAAGAGAGTACGTTTTGTACTCTCTTATCTATTTTACAACCAAAATATTATATATTTTATATTTCTTAAACAATTCAATATGTTCTTTTGTAATTCTTTCGCCACTTACTGCGATTGGTATAGCAGGTGGGCAGGAAACAGTCGGACTTGCACAAACCTTGTTAAGAGCATTATTAACATCGATTTCTTCACTTTCACTAAAAATTGCCTGACGGATTGTCATAACCATTTCAGATTTTGGTAGTTCCATATTTTCAACAGTTGATTTTTTCGTTTTATCTATGTTTTCAAAGGCTTTTTTCAGTTTACTGAAATCATTCTGCGAATTCTGTGGGGTGACCATAAACACTGCAAAGTCATCGTCAGCATACTCAAATTCAATCCCATTTTCACGGAAATTATATTTGAAATCAATGTCAGCACCACGAAAATTGGCCACAATTTTCAAAGGTTCGTTTGAAATATCACTTATTCCTGACTTTTGCATAACAGACCTGATTTCGTTACATTTTTCAATGCAGTTTTTCAAATCATTCCCGATTTTTTCATCAATGTACCTGTTGCAAAGGTCAAGGGATTGAAGAATAAGATAAGATGGACTTGTTGAGCCGAAAACAGCCATAGCATTTACTGCATTTTTTGAGAATTCATACTTATCGTCTTTTGCAATATGAAGATAGCCACCACCTGTAAGCACGGGCAAGGTCTTATGTGCCGAATCGCAACACATATCAGCACCAAGGCTTATGGGATGCATATCCTGTGGGCAGAATTTAAGATAACTTCCGTGAGCGTTATCCACAAGCAGGGGAATATGGTGTTTTTTGCAAACCTGTGAAATGCTTTCAATATCACTCATTCCACCTAAATAGTCAGGACTTGTGATATAAACTGCAAAAGGCTTGTAATTAAGATTTTCAAGTGATTTTTCAACCATTTCTGCAGTTACAATGCAACTGCATATACTACCTGAATTTTCAGGGTAGAGCCACTCTACATCACAGTCGAGTTTTGCGAGAGCATAGATGAATGATTTATGAGCATTTCGTCCTGCAAGTACAAAAGGTCGATTTGTTTTATCCGCCTTTAAATATGCGAGATAAAGCATTGCATTTATGCTCTGACTTGAACCACCTGCAGAATAAATAGTCTTTGACGTGCCGAAAAGGTGAGTAGCATTTTCCTCACTTTCACGAATAATGCCGGTAGGAGCATAAAGTTCATCGGCACCCTTTATTTCGGTGATATCAAAGGCTTCAAAGCCTAAAAAAGACACACCTTTATGACCCGGCATATGCAGTCGGGCAGTATTACTTTTAATGTAATTCTGCACAAAGTCATAAATTGGTGTGTTCATTTGTTTTATTCCTTATTTATCGTAATTTTCTGCAACCTGAATCATCACAGCACATTCAATTCTCTTTTTAAAGAGTTCACAACCGTATTCATAAATACCTGTGATTTTTCCTGATGCGTGATATGAGTTAGCAGCACAACCGCCTGAACAATAAAGTTTAGCCCAACAGTCGTTGCATTCTTCTCTTGCATAAGCGTTACAGAGTTTGAATTCATCCTGAATTTCCTTGTTTGTGACACCATCCCAGAGGTTACCGAGTAAATACTTTGTATCACCGACAAACTGATGGCAAGGGTAAAGGTCACCGGTAGGAGTAACTGCCATATATTCAGTACCTGAGCCACAACCTGAAATTCTCTTGTAAATACAAGGTCCGTGAGTAAGGTCAAGCATATAGTGGTAGAATGTGAAACCATTACCTGCTTTTTTACGCTTTATCATTTCCTTTGCAAGGATTTCATACTGCTCAAAAAGAATTGGCAAATCACTTTCGGTCAATGCAGACGGGTCATCAGGTGAGCACACAACAGGTTCCATACTGAGTTCTGTAAAACCTAAATCTGCCATGTGGAAAATGTCATTTGTGAAATCTACATTATTATGAGTGAAAGTACCTCTCATATAGTAGTTTTTACCCTGACGACGCTTAATAAATTCCTGGAATTTAGGAACGATAATATCGTAGCTTCCTCGTCCCTGATAGTCCTTACGAAGTCTGTCGTGAACATCTTTACGACCGTCAAGGCTTAATACCACATTACTCATTTCCTTGTTACAGAAATCAATAACATCATCGTCAACGAGTATTCCGTTTGTTGTAAGTGTGAAACGGAAATTTTTGTTGTGAATTTTCTCCTGAACACGTGCATAAGACACAAGCTCTTTCACAACATCCCAGTTCATAAGAGGTTCGCCACCGAAAAAGTCAACTTCAAGATTTCGTCTTGTACCTGAATTTTCAATAAGGAAATCAAGGGCACGTTTACCAACTTCAAAGCTCATCAAAGCTCTTTCACCATGATATTTACCCTGACTTGCGAAACAGTATTCACAGTTAAGGTTGCAGGTGTGAGCCACATGAAGACAAAGAGCCTTGATTACAGTGTTTCTGTTCTTGAAGTCAAATGCCATTCCTTCATAAGTGTCAGGAGTGTAGAGCTTTCCTGCATCTTCAAGACTTTTTACATCCTCAATACATTCGAGAACATCTTTTTCTGTAATTTCTTCGTCTTTGTATGTATCAAGTATATATTTTACAATTTCGTCAGTACTCTTGTCCTTGTACATAGCGATAATATCATAAGCAACTTCGTCAACTACGTGCACCGAGCCACTACACATATCAAGGACAATATTGTATCCGTTTAATTTATATTGATGTACCATAAAATATCCTTTTCAACAAAAAACAGGTAACACTTGCGCATTACCTGCTTTAAGCAATAATTTTTTATTTCTTATTTGTTTTCGCTGTTTTCGCACTGCTGGTTAGCAACACCGCATGATGTCTTACAAGCAGACTGGCAAGATGTCTGGCATTCGCCACAACCGCCCTTAACTGCGCTTTCTTTTAAATCTCTTGTTTCGATTGTCTTAATTCTTTCCATAGTAATATCTCCTATCTGAATAATATCAAATATTTACAGAAAAAGTATATCACAAGGGTATTTTACTGTCAAGAGAAAAGATGAATAATAGATAGACAAATTATCTGTATAAAATATGAAAAAACTATGTTGTTTTTTAGAAATATATGGTATTATAGTATTTGTATAATTATATTTATTCATTTTTGAAAGTAGATGAAGTATAAATGAGTAAAAAATGTGATGTGCTCATAGTCGGTTGCGGTGTCGCAGGACTTAATACAGCATTGTCATTACCTGAAAATCTGAATATTATAATCCTTGCAAAAAAGAGCAATACGGATTCAAATTCTTCACTTGCTCAGGGTGGTGTTGCTGCAGTTCTCGATTTGGAAAACGACAGTTATGAATTGCATATAAATGACACTATGATTGCGGGTAAACACGCAAACGATATTGATGCTGTTACTACTTTAGTCCAAGAAGGACCTGCCGAAGTCCGCAAAATCATTGACTATGGTGTTGAGTTTGACAAGCGACCTGACGGTGAACTTAATATGACTCTTGAGGGTGGACATTGTCGCAGAAGAATTGTTCACCACAAGGACACAACAGGTGCTGAAATGGTTCGTGCAATGGTTGCCGAAGTACAAAGGAGAGATAATATTACAATAATCGAAAATACTCCTGTTTTTAAACTTACAAGAGTAAAGAGTGGTATATGTGCTCATATTCTCACAGACGGTGGTCAGGACGAGATTTTTTCAAGTTACTGTGTACTTGCAACGGGTGGCATCGGTCGTGTTTACAAATACACAACAAACCCAAAGGTTGCAACAGGTGACGGAATCCGTCTTGCATTTGAACTTGGTGCCAGAATTAAAGATTTAAGTTATGTCCAGTTCCATCCCACAGCATTCAATTCCGACGATAACGAACAGTTTTTAATAAGTGAAGCAGTCCGTGGTGAGGGTGCATATCTTCTCAACTGTAATAAGGAAAGATTTATGCATCGATATGATGAAAGACTTGAACTTGCTCCTCGTGATGTTGTTTCAAAGTCAATTATTATTGAGTCAAGAAGAACAGGTAGCAACAATTTCTATCTTGATATTACTCATCGTGAAAAAGAATATCTTCTTAACCGTTTCCCCGGTATTCATAAAGGTTGTTTAAGATACAATGTGGATATTACAAAGGATTTGATTCCTATTTTCCCTTGTCAGCATTACCTTATGGGTGGTATTGAGGTTGACCTTAATTCCAGAACAACAGTTTCACGACTTTATGCTGTGGGTGAGTGTTCAAACACAGGTGTTCACGGCAGAAACCGACTTGCAAGTAACTCACTTTTAGAGGCACTTGTTTTCGGTAAACGATGTGCCGACGATATTGTCCGTTGTATGGAGATGAAATATCCCGAAGTGCAGATTACGGAAGTTGAGAAGCAAGACCTTGACGGTGCACCACTTTTCAAGGGTGTTTGTACAGAAATCCGTAATATTATGCAACGTTCATATTTCGTAATGCCTGCTAATGAAGATGCAGTGCGAAACGGATATAAACGAGTTCGTGAAATCCTTACTCGTCTTAAAAATGGTAAGTTCAGAATAACTCCCGAATATTGTGAGGCTTTAAGCCTTGCGACAGTGGCTTATATAATTCTCAAGGAGGTCAATGACCAATGAAATTAAATCAGTTTTATGTAGATAACCTTATTAAAGAAGCAATCAGCGAAGATATTAACTATATTGATGTTTCTGCTGACTACCTTATCCCTGAAAACCAGAGAAATGATTCATATTTCGTAGCAAAGGCAGACGGTGTGCTTTGCGGACTGGATATTGCTATGAGAGTATTTACTTTGCTTGACGACACTTTCACATACACAGTTCATAAAAATGATGGTGACGAGGTAAAAGCAGGGGACTTAATCGTTGAATTCAACGGTAAAACTGCTTGTCTTTTAAAAGGTGAAAGAACAGCACTCAACATTATTCAGCATATGTCAGGTATTGCAACTGCAACAAATAAGGCTGTTAAACTTTGTGAAGGCACAAGTGCATCTGTGACAGATACAAGAAAGACACTTCCGGGACTTCGTGCATTACAGAAATATGCAGTAGTTTGTGGTGGTGGCAAAAATCACAGATACAACCTTTCTGACGGTGCAATGCTTAAAGATAACCATATTGACGCAGGTGGCGGAATTACCAATGCAGTAAAAATTTTACGTTCAAAACTTGGCCATATGGTTAAAATCGAAGTTGAAACCCGAAACTTTGACGAAGTCAAGGAAGCAGTTGAAGCAGGTGCTGACATCATTATGCTTGACAATATGACAAACGAGCAGATGGCAGAATGTGTTAAATTCATTGACGGACGAGCAAAGACGGAGGCATCAGGAAATATTACTCTTGACAATATTGCATCAGTTGCAAAAACAGGTGTTGATATTATTTCACTTGGTGCATTGACTCATTCGGTTAAGGCATTTGACATTTCAATGAAAATGAGATAACTATGAATTTTAACGAATCAGTAGAATATATCCATTCGCTTTTAGCATTCGGAATAAAACCCGGACTTGAACGGATTTCAATGTTATTGGAATTGCTCCAGAACCCACAGGATAAACTGAAAATTGTCCATATAGCAGGAACAAACGGCAAGGGCTCAACCTCCACAATGATTTCCAATATGCTCATAGCAAGTGGTAAAAAAACAGGACTTTTCATTTCACCCTATGTTATTGATTTCTGCGAAAGAATACAAATCAATGGCGAAAATGTTGATAAAAACATATTTGCAGAATGTGTGACAGAAGTCCGTGAAAAAATCGAAGAATTAAATAGTCAGGATATAATCATTACGGAATTTGAGGCAATCACAGTTTCAGCATTCTTGTGCTTTGTAAAGGCAGAATGTGAATACGTTGTGTTGGAAGTTGGTCTTGGTGGCAGATTTGATGCAACAAATGTTGTGAAAAAACCAGAAGCAGTTGTGATTACATCAATTTCCCTTGACCATGTGGCAATTTTAGGGGATACAATCGGAAAAATTGCCTTTGAAAAATGTGGAATTATCAAGGAAAATGTTCCCGTAATCACATCTTCTAACCAGCAAGAAGAAGCTCTCAAGGTAATAGAAGAAACCTGCAAAAATAAAAACTGTGAACTGATTATTACAAATCCACAGAAAACTGAAATTCTTGATGATTCCATTCTCGGTACACTTTTTGTGTATGACGAAAATGTATATAAAACAAAACTTACGGGAAATCATCAGATTGAAAATACAGTAAATGCCATTGAGTGTGCAAAAATGCTTGGAATAAGTGAAACTGCAATTGCACAAGGTGTTGAAAACACAAAAATGATTGCACGAATGGAAGTTATAGGTAAAAGTCCACTTGTTATTCGTGATGGTGGTCATAATGAAGGTTGTGCAGAGGCACTTTACAATTTCCTTAAAAAGTACAATGTTAAAAACATCAATCTTTTAATTGGTCTTATGGCCGATAAGGATGTGGAAGGGTATGTTGAAAAAATTGTGCCACTTTGTAAATCTGTGGTAACCGTAACACCGAGTAACCCAAGAGCATTGAGTGGTGAGGAATTAAAAGAAATCACAGAAAAATACTGTGATAATTGCAAATTCATTAACAATCCCAAAGAGGGATATAAATATATTCTTTCAGATACCAAAGATGACGAAACAATTCTTGTTTGTGGCTCATTTTATATGATGAGTGATATTTTTGGTGAGTGAAGAAAGGCGGATACCTTATGTACAGAGATTTTATTGAAGACAGAATAAATGTGTTTCTTGAAGAATTCGGAAGACTCATTGTTAAAGAAAACATTCCGATAACAGATTTTCTTTATAAAGAGTGCGACTATAAACTTGATAACACTCTTCCTCAAATTGATGACACTTTCACGGTGTTTACACCATATATGAACCGTTGGGGCGGAAAAAAGGAAAAACACGCCTGGTTTTATAATGAAATCCAAGTACCGGAAATTTGGAATGGTGAAATTCAACTTGCAGTAGCAAGTGATGCCCGTCAGGGTTGGGCTTGTATCAACCCACAGTTTATAGCCTATGTTGACGGAAAACTACAGCAGGGTATTGACAAAAACCACCGTGAGGTATTTTTGTCAAACGGTACACATAAGGTTTATCTTTATGCGTATTCAGGTAGTGTCCACGATGAATACCTTGATTTCACAGCAAATCTTCAGTTAGTGGATGAAAAGACAAAGCAACTTTATTACGATATAAGAGTGCCTTTTGAAATTCTCCAGTACGAGGATGAAAATTCAAGAAACTACTCTGAAATCAAAAAGCATCTTAACAATGCACTCAATTTTATTGATATGAGAAGTCCTTATTCAGAGGAATATTATGCTTCACTTGATAAGGCTATCGACTATCTTAAAACAGAATTTTACGGAAAATACTGCCGTAAAGGTGACGTTTTCGCATTCTGTATAGGTCATACTCATATTGACGTTGCCTGGGAATGGACACTTGCACAGACTCGTGAAAAAATTCTTCGTTCATTCGGGACTGTGTTGGCTCTTATGAAAAAGTATCCCGAATATAAGTTTATGTCAAGCCAACCACAACTTTATAAGTATCTTAAAACGGATGCGCCTGAACTTTACGAAGAAGTAAAGGAAATGGTACGACTTGGTCGTTGGGAAGTTGAAGGTGGTATGTGGGTTGAGGCTGACTGTAACCTTTGTTCCGGTGAAAGTTTAGTCCGTCAGTTCATTTATGGCAAACGTTTTATGAAGGACGAATTCGGTGTTGACAGTAAAATTTTGTGGTTGCCTGACGTTTTCGGTTATTCAGCGGCATTACCACAGATTTTAGAGAAATGTGGAATTGATAAGTTCGTAACATCAAAAATCGGTTGGAACGAAATGAACAAAATGCCTTATGACACATTTATCTGGCACGGAATTGATAACACACCTGTTTTTACTCACTTTATGACAGCACAGGATAAGGTGAAGGGCAGAGAACCTGCAACAAATGTTACATATAACGGAAAACTCAATGCAAGTCAGCTTCGTGGTGCTTATGACCGTTATCAACAGAAAGACCTTTATGATAACGTGCTTATGACATTCGGTTTCGGTGACGGTGGTGGCGGACCGATAATGAAGGATTTAGAGTATTTCCGTCGACTTAAACACGGTATTCCCGGTACAAGTACACCGATAATGGCATTTTCAGGTGAATTCTTTGATGATATCAAGTCAAAGACAGAGAACAATCCTAAAATTCCTCATTGGAATGGTGAACTTTATCTTGAATTCCACCGTGGTACATATACTTCACAGGCAAAGAACAAAAAATACAATCGTAACAGTGAGTTTATGTTCCAGCGTGCTGAAACACTTTCACTTATTGATGAACACCTTAATGGTTATAAATACCGAAAAGAAGATATGATGAATGCCTGGGAAACAATTCTTCTCAATCAATTCCACGATATTATTCCGGGCTCATCAATTAACGAGGTTTATATTGATTCCGTAGCACAATACGAAGAAATCGGTGCTGTTGGTAAGGAAATCATTAACGATACAACAACAGAAATTGCAGAAAATGTAGAAGCAACAGAAGGTTATGTTGTATTCAATCCACACTCATTTGTAAATAGTGGTGCAGTAGAATTTGACGGCAAGTGGTATTACGCTGAAAATGTTCCTGCAAAGGGATATAAGGTAATTAAACCTTGCGAAGAGGAAAGCAAAGTCAAGGTTACAGAAAACTCAATGGAAAATGATTTCTTCCGTCTTACTCTTGATGAAAAGGGTACTTTCACAAGTATATTTGATAAGAGAAATAATCGTGAAGTCCTTAAAAATGGTCAGCGTGGTAATGTGCTTACTGCTTACGAGGACTATCCGAGAGAATATGATAACTGGGAAATCAGCAGTTATTATACAGAAAAGCATTGGGAAGCAGATGATGTTCAGTCTGCTGAAATTCTCAGTGAAGGTGAACGTGCAGGGCTTAAAATTACAAAGAAATTCAAGAACAGCATAATCGTTCAAAGTATCTACCTTTACAATAACATTGATAAGATAGATTTTGAAACGTATATGGACTGGAAAGAATCACATCTTGTTCTTAAAACTGCCTTCCCTGTGGATGTAAATACCAACAAGGCAACTTATGACATTCAGTTTGGCTCGGTTGAACGACCAACTCATAAGAATACAAGCTGGGATGCTGCAAGATTTGAGGTTTGTGCTCATAAGTATTGTGACTTGTCCGAATATGGCTATGGTGTCAGCCTTATGAATGACTGCAAATACGGTCACGCAATCCACGATGGTGTTATGAGCCTTACACTTCTTAAATGTGGCACATTCCCTGACCCTCAGGCAGATAAATGTGAACACACATTTACTTATTCTCTTTTCCCACATGCAGGTGATTACAGAGAAGCAGGTACAATCAAGAAAGCCTATGACCTTAATATTCCTATGATTTGTAAGAAAGCAGGGGAAAACAAGGGTAATCTTTCAGATGAATATTCATTCTTCTCAGTTGATTGCGATAATGTAATCTTTGAAACTGCGAAGAAAGCAGAAACTGATGACAGCATTATTCTACGTGGTTGTGAATATTATAATAAGCGTACAACAACCACAATCACTTTCGGTTTCGGTGTAAAAGAAGCATACCTTTGCGATATGCTTGAAAACAACATTCAGAAACTGGATGCACACAATAACTCAGTAACCATTGACTTCAAGCCATTTGAAATCAATACATTAAAGGTAGTAAAATAAGATATAAAAGGGGATTGGTATTATGAAAAAACTTTTATCCGTATTCTTAGCCCTTATAACTTTGTTGTCCGTATTCAGTATTGCTGTTTCAGCAGAAGCAGTGATATCACAATATGATGCTAAAGTAGGCGATGTTTATTACAGTATTTTTGGTAATGAAGCATATGTCACAGGCTATGAGCTTGATTCTGAGACAAAGTCACAGGGAAAAGTAGTTGTTCCTGAAACTGTCAGATATCGTGGTAATGATTATACTGTAGTAGCTGTTAATGACAATGCATTTTACAAATCAACATTTTCGTCAATTACACTTCCCTCAACAGTCAGCTATATAGGTGACTACGCATTTTCTACCTGTGACTTCCTTGAAGAGGTAGTTATACCTGAAAATTGCTATTTCGATTATTTCGGTGAAGGTGTTTTTGATGCATCCGCATATGAAGCAGTTGTATTTTCACAGGAATGTACAATTTTCGGACAGAATGTGCTTTTTGCCTATACAGGAAATGCCGACAAATATGTAATTCCGGAAGAAATCGATATAATTGTGCCAAAAGCATTCTTTATGTCCGGTGTAAAGAGCGTTGTGATAAATGAAAATATTACAGAAATTCCATATATGACATTTGCATTATGCAGAAATCTTACTTCCATCAACATTCCTGATAATGTGGAGATTATTGGAGAAGCAGCTTTCAAAGATTGTACAAGTCTTAAAACCGTAACACTTGGTGAGGGTGTAACTACTCTTGGCGTTGACTGTTTTGCAAATACAAGTATAAAATCACTTCATTTAGGTCAGGCTGTTTACAGTGTTTTTGGTGCTTTCAGAAATTGTAAAACCCTTGAAAAAATAACTGTTGACCCGGGTAATACTTCACTTCGTACGGACGGTAAGGCAGTTTATTTCAAGAGCAGATTTGTTTTAGGAGATATAGTGTCAGGATATATTCTTGTACATTATATTCCAAGTAAGGCACAGGGAAAGATAAAGCTTATTGATGATGTGTTAATGGTGGGAGCATACGCTTTCTATGATTGTGACAACCTTGAAGAAGTTACATCAGATACTCTTCTGGCAGTTGATACAGGTGCTTTCAGTAACAGCAGTATCAAAAAATTAAGTGCAGACAATGTTACAGCTATCTGGGATGGTGCATTTAAAAATTGTGACCAATTGACAGATATCGACCTTTCTTCAGTTGAATATATTGAAACTGCAGCATTCGAAAACTGCACCTCACTTACCAAAGTTGAATTTTCTGAGAATATTACTGATATAGGTAGTCTTGCTTTTTCAAATACAGGTATCACAGAGCTGTCAATTAAGGGTGATGAATGCGAAATTCATGAATCTGCATTCAAAGGATGTCAAAATCTTGAATCAGTCAGAATTGAAGAAGGCGTAAAATCCGTTGGTATGAACGCGTTCCTCGATTGCCCTGAACTCAGAACTATATACATTTCAAAAACTGTCAAGGAAATTGATAAACTTGCCTTCAATGGCTGTGATAATGTTACTTTCGAACTTGTAAGAAGTACGGAAGGATATAAACACATAGCACGTTATACTGACTTCAATTACGAAATTGTTGGCAGATATACACTCTTTCAGAGAATCATCGACTTTTTCCGTTCACTTTTCAGTTAAGGAGTAGAATAAATGGATATCAATACAACAGAAGCAGAACTTAATGAGATTTTAAAAGATGTGAGTCTGGAAAAGATAATAAATAAGCTTGTGGACTTTGCCACAACATCGGGCTTTAAGGTTATTGCTGTAATAATAATGGTTATTATAGGCCTGAAAGTAATAAAATGGATTAAAAAGTGGATAAGAACATCTCAAAGACTTAATAAGGTTGATTCAAGCCTTCGTTCATTTGCAGTGAGCTTTGTCAGTGTTGTTATGTATTCAATCCTTTTTGTTACTGTTCTTATGGTTTTAGGTGTTCCTGCAACATCCTTTGTGGCTGTTCTTACAACCTGTGCAGCAGCAATAGGTCTTGCTTTGCAAGGTGCTCTTTCAAACTTCGCAGGTGGCATTATGATTCTTCTTTTTAAGCCTTTTAAGGTGGGCGATTATATTGAAGCAGCAGGGGAATCAGGCACGGTAACGGAAATTTCAGTAGTGTATACAGAATTGCTGACTTATGACAACAAACGAGTTACAATTCCTAATGGCACTCTGACAAATTCTGTGATTGAAAATTATTCATCAGAAGATTTACGTCGTGTTGACCTTGTATTCAACACATCTTATGAATGTGATGTGGATACAGTTAAACAAGTAATAAGTAAGGTTATTGAAAACAACCCAATGGCACTTAAGAATCCTGAACCATTCGTTCGTCTTTCAGAACATGGTGACAGCGCACTTACATATACAGTTCGTGTCTGGTGTAAAAATGCGGATTACTGGGATGTGAAATATGACACGATTGAAAGTGTTAAAAAAGCCTTCGACGAAAATGGAATCCAAATTCCATACAACCAGATTGATGTTCATATTGATAACAAATAAAAATAAAAGGTGAGGTTTCCCTCACCTTTATTTTTTTATGGTTGGTTTTATCTTTTCTTTGGTGCTTTGATTTTGTTAAGTTTAGCATTAATTTCAAGGATTTGTTCTTTTGAAAGAGCACCACCAAGCATTGAACATGCTCGTTTGATAGTAAAGCCCTTTGCCATACCGTAAATGTTTTTAATCATAGCAGGAGTTACTTTGAATCCACCGATTACTCCACCGCCACCTTTTTTCTCTTCGCCGTTTTCATCCTTGCCACCACTCATTGCACCTTTGAGCATCATAAGGAATTTGAGCATTACTAATTTGCCCTTGAATGTGCTCATAATATCTTCAATAGTGTTGTTTATTGAAAGGTATCCGTCAGGCATATTGATTTCGAACCAGTTAATAACCTGACCTTCTTCTTTCATAATATAACTTTCGTTAGGAGTGTCAACCTTGTTGATTGTTGCAGTGTCAGTAAGGTCACCTGCAACAGCTTTAAGTTCAGTTGTACCTTCATTCTTAACATCAAAGTAGAAGAAAGGATATTTACCCTTTGTCTGTTTGCCCACACTTACACCATTTGCAAAAAGTTCAACTTCAGGCTGGTTAGAATAAACAGTAACTTTTGTAAAATCTTCAACTCTGTCCACATATCTTTTACCACAGAGGTGAAGAACAGGCTTATCTGAAAGCCATGCTTGGTATGCATAGAAAGAGTCTTTCTTATACTTTCTGTCGAATGTTACAAGACCCTTGTGGTTCATACCATTTTCGCCACCTTCAGAACGGGCATCGGCAGCAAAGTCAAACATATTCCAAACATGAGTTGCCCAGAGATAAGGTCTGTCAGCAATCTGCTTGATGAGTTCTTCGTGGTAGTATGCCTGATATTCCTCTGTATAGTCACCCTGAACAGGAGTAGAAGTGTGCCAGTTAAGTGCCTCACAACCATATTCAGAAATACCGATTGCCTTGTTTGGATATTTCTTGTGGAAATTGTCAAACCAAGGTCCGTTCATATCAGTGTTTCCGCCATACCAACCGAAATAATGGTTGTATGAAAGAACGTCAGAGATGTGAACATATTCATCGTTAATATCACACATTGAAACTGCTGCGATAGTTGTAAGACGGGTTTTATCCATTTCGTGAACCATATCGTTAAGGTCTTTATGGTTTTTGATAAGATTCGGATTTGAACCTGCAATAGTAATTTCGTTTGAAAGTCCCCATACAACGATTGACGGATGGTTGTAATTCTGTACAACAAGTTCCTTCATCTGTGAAATTGTGTTGTCATAACCTGTTGGCATATGGCTTGAAATATATGGAATTTCAGCCCAGAGAACAAGACCTGCCTCGTCACAAAGGTCATAGAAAACCTGTGAATGCTGATAGTGAGCAAGACGGATTGTATTAGCACCCATTTCAAGGATAAGCTGGAGGTCTTCCTTGTGCATTTCAGGTGTCAGAGCATTACCAACCTGAGGTCTGTCCTGATGACGGGAAACACCACGAAGAGGATATTCACGACCATTAAGGAAGAAACCTTTTTCAGGGTCAATTTTAAATGTACGACAACCAAAACGAGCTGAAACCTCATCAACTTCTTCACCATTATAAATAAGAGTTGCCTTTGCAGTATAAAGATATGGGTCTTTTAAACCATCCCAGAGGTGTACATTCTTGATTTCGAATTCTGCGTCGTCATCATCTTCTTTTGATGCAATTACTTCACCGTCAGCAATAATTTCATAACGAACCTTGCAGTTATCATTCTTAAAGAATGTTTCAATTTCGATTTCAGCATCTGCACCCTTGATTTCAGGAGTAACCATAATAGCAGGTGAGCCATAGTAATCAAGGTCAAAATGAACTTCAGGAACACCGATTACACTTACATCACGATAAATACCGCCATAGAATGTAAAGTCAGCATTCTGTGGATAAACCCTGTCATTGGCAGAATTGTCAACTGCAACAACAAGAAGGTTTGTGTCCTTAATGTCTTTGATTTCTGCACGGAATGTGGAATAACCACCATCGTGCTTTGTAACACTCTTGCCATTCCAGAAAACTTCACAAGATGAGTTTACACCATCAAACTGAAGATATTTAACTGCACCTTCAGGCAATTCGTCAGCCTTGATTTCTTTAGCAAAATAACAAGTGCCTCTGTAATAGTCGTTGCCACCGTCCTGACCATCTTTACCATTCCATGTGAAAGGAAGATTAAGTGCTTCCCAATCAGCAGGGAGGGTAGCAGGAGCAGATTTTGCATTTTTTGAGAAAAGCCAATTACTGTTGATAACTTTGATATTTCTCATAAAAACCTCCAAAAAAGTAACATAAATTATTTCATTATATATTATACAATATTTGTGCTATTATTTTCAACAAAAATTTTATATTGCGTCGGTGTTTTTTATATGGCAGATTTTTTATATTTACTTTGTCATTCTGAATAAATTAGAAAATTATAATTTTTAGATATGGTCTAATCAATCGATTAGGGTAGGGCGGTAGCTTGCTGTCGCCGAAAAGCAACAGATAAACCTACACCATATTGGTTGTTCTTTAAAAATCGCAACGCAGTTCCGACATTTTGCACTTTGCGCTTTGCATTTTCCATAAAAAAAGCACCCTTTAAAGGATGCTTTCTTGAAATATTATTTAATTCCCGCCTTTTTAAGAAGGATTTCGATTTTGTCAGCAGGATTGAGAAGCTTGCTTACTGACTTGTCATGGTTAAGTGTATCAATGATGTATGAAAGGTATTTTGAAAGCTCAACCTCGCAGTACCAGTCACGCTTTTTGAGTGCAGGCATACGGTAAACAAGGTTTGTTGTGAATACCTTATCAAAAAGACCGTCACGATAAGCCTTATCAAAGTTATCAAGACCATTATTGAAAAGACCGAATGCAGAGAAGATAAATACTCTGTTTGCGCCAAGTGACTTGAGCTTTGTTGAAACGTCAAGCATTGAATCACCGGAAGAAATCATATCATCGATAATCATAACATCTTTACCTTCAACATTTGAGCCGAGGAAAGAATGCTCGATAATTGGGTTTCTGCCGTCAACAATTCTTGAGTAGTCACGACGTTTGTAGAACATACCAAGGTCAAGACCAAGATAGTTTGAATACTGCATACAACGGCTCATACCACCTTCGTCAGGAGAGATAATCATTGTATGTTCTTTATCCAGTTTAAGGTTATCAACATTGTTAACAAGAGCCTTAATCATCTGGTAAGCAGGAGAAACATTTTCAAAACCATTAAGAGGAATTGCATTCTGTACACGAGCGTCGTGAGCATCAAAAGTGATGATATTGTCAACACCCATGTCAAGACAAAGTTCCTGGAGCATAACAGCACAGTCGAGAGATTCTCTTGAAGAACGTTTATGCTGTCTGCCTTCATAAAGCATAGGCATAATAACTGTGATAGTCTTTGCCTTACCGCCGATAGCAGAAATTGCTCTCTTAAGGTTTGCATAGTGGTCGTCAGGACTCATAGGTACTGTCTTGCCATACATTTTATATGTTATACCATGGTTAAATGCATCGATGAGAATATAGATGTCGTATCCACGGACTGATTCATGAAGTGAACACTTACCTTCACCTGTACCAAAACGAGGGAATGTAGCATTAAGAATATAAGTATCTCTTTCGTATCCTGAAAAAGCGATAGTAGCTTTGTGTTCAGAATCCTGCTGTTTACGCCATTTTACAAGATAACGGTCAATTTTTTCTGCCATTTCTTCGCATCCCGGTAAAGCAATAATACCGAGAGGCCCGTTTGGTATTGTGGTAATTTCTCTGTCTGCCATAACTTAACCTCCGATTAAAATAACAATATATGATAACGTACACATATATTCTACTATATTTTGTGGTTTTTGCAATAGAAAATCGACAAAAAAATAAAATTTAGTTAAAAGCGTGTTCAACTGTTATTACGACAAAATATCTTTCGTCTATTTTGCTCAATTTATTTTCAATTGACTGTATAATTTCATTATTATTCAGGTGAAATTTGTGTGGAGCAATCAAATCAAAAATGAGATTTGTATGAGTAGGACCATCAACAACCCTGAAATCGTGAATTGACATTTCGTCAGAAATTTCTTTTACAATTCTGATTATCATTTCTTTAAGTGAGTTTATTCTCTCATCATCAGTTACAATAGGGTCGGTATGTATCGAAATGATTATTCCGTATTCATTGAAAATATCCCGTTCTGCCAGGTCGATAACATCATGAATTTCCATAATATCATCCTGTGAGGAAACCTCTGCGTGAACGGAAGCAAATTTTCTGCCCGGACCATAATCGTGAACTATCATATCGTGAACACCCACAATTTTGTCATAGGAAAGGATTTTTTCTTCAATTTTTGCAGTGAATTCCTTGTCCGCAGGCTTGCCGAGAAGGTCTGCCATAGTGTCCTTAAGAATGTTGAAACCTGCAAGGAAAATAAATCCTGCAACAATGATACCCAGGTATCCGTCAACATTTAAGTCTGAAAAAGCAGAAAAGATAATGGAAACGAGGGCAACACCGGTGGCGAGGCAGTCACTGAAACTGTCCTTCATAACTGCCAACATAGGTGCAGAATTGATTTTTTTACCCAGACTTCTGTTAAACAATCCTAACCAGAGCTTTGCAAAAATGCTGACAAGAAGGATTATAAGGGAAATCCAATTGAATTTCACCGGGACAGGATTGATGATTTTGTCAACGGAACTTTTGAAAAGTTCAATTCCCATAAGAAGAACAAAAAAGGCAACCGCAAGGGCGGAAATGTATTCCACTCTGCCGTGACCGTAAGGATGGTCCTTGTCGGCAGGTTTTGCAGAAAGTTTAACGCCGATAAGTGAAATAATGGAAGACCCTGCGTCGGATAAGTTGTTTATAGCGTCGGCTGTGACGGAAATACTGCCTGACAGAATACCCGCAATATATTTTGAAATCGCAAGAAGAATGTTTACAACAATACCTGTGATACTTCCCAATGTGCCATATGCTTCACGGACCTTCATATTTCCCGTGTTTTTATAATCGCGAATGAAAAGTTTAACGAGAATTTTTTGCATTTAAAAGTACCTCTTTACCTTCGTCACCAAGAATACCCCAAAGACCTAAAGTGGTAATAGGGAGCCACATTTCAGCAACCTGGCGAGGAGTCCATTCAGGATGCTCTACAAACCAACAGGTGACAAGTCCGATAAGACCATATTTGCCATAATAGTATGAAAAATCATATTTAGTTTTGTCCATATTCGGGAAAATGCCATCAAAAATTTCAAAAACTCTCTCATTTAATCTGTCGCCTAATTTATAAGCAAAATGAGCATCGCCGTTAGCACCTAAAAATGCTGAATAAAGGTCTTTGTGTTCAAAGAAATGATTGCAGAAATCTTCACATACATCAACAGGTGTTTTCAGAAGTGCTTCACTTGTGTATGAAGAGAGCTTTGTATTAAAATCATTGTATAATTCATTTTCAAGTGTTTCGACAAGGTCAAAAACATCCTTGTAGTGAAGGTAGAAAGTACCTCTGTTGATTTCAATATGGTCGGTCAGCTCTTTTACAGTAATCTTGTTAATTCTCTTAGTTGCAGAAAGTTCAACAAGTCCTTGACGGATAAGCTTTTTGGTACGTTTTACTCGGATATCGTTACTATTGTTAGCCATAAAAATCATCTCCTTAATAAGCATTGTGTTCATTATACCACTATACTGTTTAATAATCAACATAGAATTAAGTGAATTTGTAATTGTTTACAAATATTTAACAGTATTATTTTAATAAATAATATAGCATTCTTTTTATTTGTGTGATATAATATTATGATTTATTATGCGATACTATGGTCTTTATCTTAAAAGGAGCGAAGAAGATGTCATTTATTGAGTTTAAAGATGTAAACAAGATATACAAAACCGGTGAAATTGAAATTAAAGCGGTTGACAAAATAAGCTTCCCTATTGAAAAGGGTGAATTTGTTGTAATAGTTGGTCCGTCAGGTGCAGGTAAGACTACTGTTCTTAATATGCTTGGCGGTATGGATATGCCTACATCAGGAATTATCAAGGTGGATGGCACAGATATTGCACAATTCGACGAAAAACAGCTGACAACATTCCGTCGTGATGATGTTGGTTTTGTTTTCCAGTTTTATAACCTTGTTCCTAATCTTACAGCTTATGAGAATGTTGAGCTTGCAACACAGATTTGTAAGAATCCTGTTGATGCAGAGGTTATTCTTGGTGAAGTCGGTCTATACAACAGAAAGGATAATTTCCCATCACAGCTTTCAGGTGGTGAGCAACAGCGTGTATCAATTGCACGAGCTCTGGCAAAAAATCCAAAACTGTTACTTTGTGACGAGCCCACAGGTGCTCTTGACTATATAACGGGTAAATCAATTCTTAAACTTTTACAGGATATGTGTCGTGAGAAGGGCATGACAGTAATTGTTATCACTCACAACTCAGCACTTATGCCAATGGCTGATAAAATCATCAAAATTAATGATGGTAAAATTGAAAGAATTCTTTTGAACGAAAATCCAACACCTGTTGAACAGATTGAATGGTAGGGTAGTAAAGAACATGACAAAATCACTAAAAAAAGACTTCCTGAGAGAAATAAAAAAAAGCATAAGCCGATTTATCTCAATTATGCTCATAGTTGCCCTTGGTGTTGCCTTTTATTCAGGTGTCCGTTCAACAATGCCTGCTATGCACAAGACTGCGGATGCCACATACGACAAGCAGAATCTTATGGATATCCGTGTGGTAGGTACGTTGGGCCTTACGCAGAGCGATTTGGCTGCACTCAGTAAAGTTGAGGGTATCGAGGCAATTGAAGGCTCGTACACAACGGATTTTCTCTGTATAGTAAATTCGAAGGAAATTGTAACAAGAGCAATTTCAATGGCAGAAAAAATAAACGGAATAAAGCTTGAAGAGGGCAATTATCCGACAAAATATAATGAATGTCTGGTAAGTAAAGAGTTTTTAGAGGAATCAGGACTTAAAATAGGCGATGCCATGAAATTGTCAACAGGTACTGATACACCTGTTGCTGATACTCTTGCAACGGATACATACCTGATTGTCGGTGTGTGTTCATCATCATATTTCCTTAATGGTGATGTGGGCACAAGTACCGTAGGTGACGGTATGGCTGACGGATATGTTGTAATTCCACGTCAGGCTTTTGTCACAGATATTTTCACTTCAATCTACATTACTGTTAAAGGTGCAGAAAAGCTTAATTGCTATAGCGATAAGTATCAGAATCTCATTGATGAAATAGCAGTAAAGATTGAGGAAATTTCAGGCAAACGATGTGAAATCCGTTATTCAGAACTCAAAGCAAAGAGTACTGAAATGCTTCTTGATGCACAGTCTGAATATGAGACAGCACAGGATACCGTTGAAAATGAGCTTAAAAAAGCATATGACGAACTTGCTTCAAAGGAAGCATTGATTGAAGAAAGTAAAAAAGAAATAGAAAGCAATAAGGAAATTCTTGATAATGCAGAGCAGAATCTGCCAATTTTCCAGCAACAGGTAGCCGAAGGTGAGGCTGCTATTGCTGAAGGTGAAGCACAGCTTGAAGTTGTAAAGGGTGCTCTTGATGAAATAAAAACTGCACTTGATGAAACAAAAGATGACCTTGAAGAGATGCAGAAGGACCCTGATGCGGACCCTTCTCAGGTGGGGGCAATAAGTCAGACGATTGCCGATATGCAGGTTGCTTATGATATGGCATTTGCTGAAGTGGTTGCTGCTGAACAGAAACTTGAGGAAGGTAAAAAAGAACTTCTTCAGGCAAAGGTTGCCGTTGGTCAGTTGCAGACAGCACTTGCCAATAAAGGTACACTTATTCAGGCTGAGCAGGAAATAATGGATGCTGATGCACTTCTCCGTGAGGCTCGTGAAGAATATGAAATATATAAGGCGGATGCTCTTGCAGAGCTTGAAGATGCAGAAGAAGAACTTGCAGAGGCAGAACGAAAAGTAAATGAAATGGAAGTTCCTATATGGCATGTTCTTGACCGTCAGAGTATTGAAGCTTATATGAGTTATATTACTGATTCTGACAGTATCGGTGCAATCGGAACAGTTTTCCCGATGATATTCTTCCTTGTTGCAGCCCTTGTCAGCCTTACAACAATGACAAGAATGGTTGAAGAAGAAAGAATGCAGATTGGTACATTGAAGGCATTGGGATACAGTAAAATTTCAATCGCATCAAAATATCTTCTTTATGCCGCAAGTGCAAGTGTTATCGGCAGTGTTATCGGTGTATGTGCCGGTGAACTTTCAATTCCACCGATTATTATTACGGCATACAAAGCAGTGTATTATAACCTTGGTGATAATATAATCAGCCTTAATATCGTTCATGCTATCAGTGCCGGTGTTGTTGCAACACTCTGTACAACATTGGCTGCATTCTTTGCATGCTACTATTCACTCAGAAGTGTACCTGCACAGCTTATGCGACCTGTTGCACCAAAGGCCGGTAAACATATACTTGTTGAAAAAATCAAGTTTGTATGGCAGAGACTCAATTTCGGTCAGAAATCTGCAATCCGAAATCTTTTCAGATATAAAAAGCGATTCTTTATGACGCTTTTCGGTGTCAGCGGATGTATGGCACTGCTTATTGTGGGACTTGGTATTCGTGACTCAATTTCAGCAATGGTTGATAATCAGTATGGTGATATTTTCAGCTATACAGGTATAGTAAGCGTGGATTCAAGTATCACACGTTCAGAACGAAGAAAAATGCTCTCAAAGGTTGAGATGATTCCAAGTATAGATGGTTATGTTCAGGCTAAACGAACAATGATTTCTGCTTCGGCGATGGCAGACCCGGGAAGAAACGATGAAAAGAATGCGTACCTCGTAGTTCCTGCAGACGTTGACCAGTTTGCAGATTTCGTAACACTAAAAGAAAGAACGTGGCGTGAAAAATCCCTGAAGCTTTCTGATAACGGTGTAATTATCACAGAAAAATATGCAGAGTTGCTTGATGTAAAGGTAAATGATAGTATTTTTATTAAAATAGATGAATTTACTGTAACGCCAAAAGAAGTCAAGGTAGTCGGAATTGCAGAAAACTATATTTTCAACTACATATATATGACTCCTGCACTGTATCACTCAATTTATAATGTTGAACCTGATATAAATATTCTGATGATTAAGTCAAATGGTCTTTTCAGTGATGATAACCTTAAACTCTCGCTTTCAAGAATAAGTGGTGTCAATTCTGTAATAACAAATACTGACGAGGTTGACGGAATCAATGAGATTATCAGAAATCTTTATTTCATCATCATATTGATGGTTGTTTCTGCAGCAATTCTTGCCTTTGTCGTTCTTTATAACCTTAATAATATAAACATCACCGAAAGACGACGAGAACTTGCCACATTCAGACTTTTAGGTTTCTATAACAAGGAACTGGCATCATATATTTATCGTGAAAATATTATTCTCACTATTTTCGGTATAATCCTTGGTGTTGTTCTGGGTGTTGTCCTTCACAGATTTGTTATGATTACCGTGGAAACAGATGTTTATATGTTCGGCAGAGAATTAGAACCATTAAGTATTGTTATTGCAACAGTTCTTACAATTATATTTACAGTTATTGTCAATCTTATTATGCGCCACAGCCTGAAGAAGATTGATATGGTAGAGTCATTAAAATCAGTTGAATAAAGGAGAAAAAATTATGTTTCATCAGTTAAATAAACCGGTTGCAGGGGATATGATTGCAACAGTAAAGACAAATATGGGAGAAATTAAAATCAAGCTTTTTCCTGAATATGCACCAAAAGCAGTTGAAAACTTCACAACTCACGCTAAAAATGGTTATTATGACGGACTTATTTTCCACCGTGTAATCAATGATTTTATGATTCAGGGTGGTGACCCTAACGGTACCGGTACAGGTGGCGAAAGTATCTGGGGCAGACCTTTTGAGGACGAATTCACAGGTGAGCTTCATAACCTTCGTGGTGCGCTTTCAATGGCTAATTCAGGCAAAAATACAAATGGCAGTCAGTTCTTTATTGTTCAGGCAAAGGAATGTCCTGAAGACCTTGTTGAACAGATGAGAATGGCTGACGAAAGAGTTTTCCCGACTGAATGTATCGAAGCTTATGAGGAAATCGGCGGAACACCTTGGCTTGATTTCCGTCACACAGTTTTTGGTCAGGTTTTTGAAGGTATGGATGTTGTGGATGCAATCGCAACAGTACGTAGCGATATGTTTAACAATAAGCCTTTTGAAGACGTTGTAATCGAAACGATTATAATTGAATAATAAAACCTTATCTGCCTCCCTCTGATGAGGGAGGTGGCAACGCTTTAGCGTTGACGGAGGGAGAGAAAAGTAAAATGCTCTTTAAAAACATCTCAATAATCAACGAAAACCTTGAAATCGAAAAAGATATGTATGTTGGTGTCAAGGACGATAAAATCGAATATATCGGCACGGAAATGCCACAGGAAAACTATGGTGAAGAATATGACGGAAAGGGTAAAGTCCTTTCATCAGGTTTCGTAAATCTTCACACTCATTCACCAATGACACTTCTTCGCGGATATGCCGAAAATCTTCCTTTGGACCGTTGGCTCAATGAAAAGGTTTTTCCATTTGAGGACAGACTTAACTGTGACAGAGCATACTATGGCACAATGCTTTCAATAGCAGAAATGCTTTCAAGCGGTACAACCTCATTTACCGATATGTATTTCTTCGGTGACGGTGTTATGAAGGCGGTAATCGACAGTAAGGCAAAAACTAATTTCGGTCGTTCAATCGTTTCTTTTGTTGATGAAGATATTACTGAAAATGATAGATTCCAGGAAGGAATTTACCTTGCAGAAAAGTATCACAATACACAGAATGGCAAAATCAAAATTGATATGAGCCTTCATGCCGAATACACAAACAGACTTTCAATAATTCAGCAGTTTGGTGAATTTACAAACGGAAAAGATTATATAAATCATATCCATCTGTCCGAAACAAAGGCAGAGCACGAAAATTGTAAGGAAAAATACTCGAAAACTCCTGCTCGTCTTTTATATGATGCAAAAGTGCTAAATAGTCCTGCAATTCTCGCACATTGTGTGTGGGTTGAGGATGAGGATATGGACATTTTCAAGGAAATGGGTGCAACTGTTGCCCATTGTCCTGCAAGTAATATGAAACTTGGCAGTGGTTTCTGTGACACATATAAGCTGTTACAGAAAGGTGTTAATGTTGGTATCGGTACTGACTCTGCAGCAAGTAACAACGGACTTGATATTATGCGTGAAATGTATCTGGCAGCACTCTTGCCAAAGGGTGTAAATAATAAGGCAGATATTGTAACACCACAGGATATTTATAAAATGGCTACTGTGAATGGTTATAAAGCACAGGGCAGAAATGATTGCGGTGTAATCAAAGTGGGAAATAAAGCCGATTTGATTGTGCTTGATATGACAACACCAAATATGTATCCTGATTTTGACATTCTCAATAACCTGGTTTATTCAGCAAACAAGAGTAATGTTGTGCTTACAATGGTTGATGGTGAAGTCCTTTATAAGAATGGTGAATTCACAACTATCGATGTTGAGAAAATGGGATATGAAGTCAGTCGCCTTGTAAGAGAAGTAGTTAGTGAGGTCAATTCATAATGATTGAAAAAGCAGTTGAATTTATAAAGTCAAAAATAACTGATACTTATGAAATCGGTATCATTTTAGGTAGTGGATTAGGCACTTTGGGTGAAAAAATTGAAAATTCACAGTATGTGGATTATAAGGATATTCCCGATTTTCCTGTTTCAACAGCACCCGGACATGTGGGCAGATTTGTTTTCGGTACACTTAACGATAAAAAGGTTATGTGTATGCAGGGCAGAATTCACCTTTACGAGGGTTATCCCGTAGAAAATGTTGTAATGCCAATCCGAGTAATGAAAATGATGGGTGTTAAAAAACTTATCGTCACAAATGCAGCAGGTGGCATCAACGAAAGCTTTAATGTGGGTGACATTATGGTTATTACCGACCATATTAACTTTACAGGCAAAAACTGTCTTATTGGTAAAAATGATGACAGATTCGGTTGCCGTTTTCCTGATATGACTTATGGTTATTCACCTGAACTTATCAGTGTTGCATTTGATTGTGCAGAAAAACTTCAGATGAAACTTCAAAAAGGCGTGTATATTGGTTGTACGGGACCTTCTTACGAAACTCCTGCAGAAATCCGTGCATTCCGTGTGCTTGGTGCCGATACAGTTGGTATGTCAACTGTTCAGGAAGTAATCGCAGCAAATCATTGCGGTATAGATGTGCTTGGCTTCTCACTTGTTTCTAATAAAGCAGCAGGACTTTCAGGTGAACGACTTACTGAAGAAGAAGTCCTTACAATCGGCAGACAAAAAAGCGAAGAAATGCAGTCTTTGATTACTGAAATCGTAGGTGAATTTTAATGTTTTTAAACGGTGCAACAGTGGGCTTTGATACTGTAAACAACAAAGCAGTTTTCATTGACCAGACACTTTTGCCAAATGAATATAAAGAAGTCATCACAGACGATTACAATGAGATTTATGACGCAATAAAACTTCTTAAAGTCCGTGGTGCTCCTGCAATCGGCGTATTTACTGCAATCTCGTTGGCTGTGCTTATGAATAAAAGCAAAGCCGATACATACGAAAACCTTTTCACAGAATTAAAAGATTACTGTGAAAAACTGATTTTGTGCCGACCTACTGCAGTAAACCTTAAATGGGCAACGGAAGAAATGATGAAAGTTGCAGAAAAAAGTAATGCAGAGAATTTTAAGGAAAACCTTACAAAGAAAGCACTCACTATGATTGAC
The DNA here is from genome assembly GCA_045579305.1 of Candidatus Fimenecus sp. Taxonomy (GTDB): domain Bacteria; phylum Bacillota; class Clostridia; order Oscillospirales; family Acutalibacteraceae; genus Fimenecus. The sequence goes on from JAZNLY010000105.1 coordinate 26,132, forward strand.
GACGATATTGCAATCTGTCGTAAAATCGGTGAAAATGGTGCAGAAATCCTTAAAAACTGCAATTCCGTTTTAACTCATTGTAATGCAGGTCGACTTGCTACTGTGAAATATGGTACAGCGCTTTCACCTGTGTATGTTGCAAAGGAGCAAGGGCATAGTATAAAGGTTTTTGCTGACGAAACACGACCACTTCTGCAGGGTGCAAGACTTACTGCGTCTGAACTCTGTGAAGCAGGTATTGATACAACAGTTATCTGTGACAATATGGCATCATTTGTTATGAAAAACGGACTTGTTGATGCCGTTTTAGTGGGTTGCGACAGAGTAGCCATCAATGGCGACACAGCGAATAAAATCGGTACAAGTGGCGTTGCAATTCTTGCAAAGCATTATAAGATTCCATTCTATGTCTGTATGCCTTTTTCAACATTTGATAAGAATATTAAAACAGGTGATGATATAGTAATTGAAATGCGAAACGGTGATGAAATAGGGGATATGTGGTATGAAAAACCTATGATTCCACAGAATGCGAAAACACTCAATCCTGCATTTGATGTAACTGACCATTCACTTATAACTGCATTTATTACAGAAAAAGGTGTAATCACACCTGATGAAATAAAAAATTATATTTAAAAATGAAAATCCTCCGTATTACTATTGAAAAATCGGAGGATTTATTGTATAATATTATTGTTAAATTTTTGTCAGACTAATCTGACTATGGAGGTAAATTATTATGGCAAATCGTTTTGTACTTAACGAAACATCTTATCATGGCAAAGGTGCTATCGCAGCTATTGCTGATGAAATAAAGGCAAGGGGCTTTAAAAAAGCTTTTGTTTGCTCTGACCCTGACCTTATCAAATTTGGTGTTACAAAAAAGGTAACAGATATTCTTGATAATGCAGAAATCGCTTATGAAGTTTATTCAAACATTAAACCAAACCCAACAATTGAAAATGTTCAGACTGGTGTTGAGGCATTCAAGAATGCAGGTACAGATTGTATCGTTGCAATTGGTGGCGGTTCTTCAATGGACACTGCAAAAGCAATCGGCATTATTATTACAAATCCGGAATTTGCTGATGTTCGTTCACTTGAAGGTGTTGCACCAACAAAGAATCCTTGTGTGCCAATTATCGCAGTTCCTACAACAGCAGGTACAGCAGCTGAAGTTACAATTAACTATGTTATCACAGACGTAGAAAAAGATAGAAAGATGGTTTGTGTTGACGTTCACGATATTCCTGTGGTTGCAGTTGTTGACCCTGATATGATGGCTTCAATGCCAAAGGGACTTACAGCAGCAACAGGTATGGATGCTCTTACTCACGCTATTGAAGGTTATATCACAAAGGGTGCTTGGGAGCTTTCAGATATGTTCCACATTAAGGCTATTGAAATTATCGCAAAATCACTTCGTGGTGCAGTTGAGAATACAGATGAAGGTAGAGAAGGTATGGCTCTTGGTCAGTATGTTGCCGGCATGGGATTCTCTAACGTTGGTCTTGGTATCGTTCACTCAATGGCTCATCCTCTTGGTGCTCTTTATGACACACCACACGGTGTTGCAAATGCTATTATTCTTCCTACTGTTATGGAATATAATGCTCCTGCAACAGGTGAAAAGTACAGAGATATTGCAAAAGCAATGGGTGTTGATGGCGTTGACGCTATGAGCCTTGAAGATGCAAGAAAGGCTGCTATTGATGCTGTTAAACAGCTTTCAGTTGATGTTGGCATCCCAACAGACCTTAAGGAAATCGTGAAAGCAGAAGATATCGACTTCCTTTCACAGTCAGCATTTGACGATGCTTGTCGTCCTGGTAACCCAAGAGACACAAGCGTTGAAGAAATCAAAGCACTCTATCTTTCACTTATGTAATTGAATATTCACACGGTATGGCGAGGCTTTGACCTCGCCTTTATTATATTAATTTTATTTCTTTATATTATATTATTATTAGATACGGAAATAAGGTATGGTCGATACGGAAATAAGGTATGGTCGATACGGAAATAAGGTATGGTCGGTACGGAAATAAGGTATGGTCGGTACGGAAATAAGGTATGGTTAAAATATGGAAAATAAATCATAATGTGCCTTGTTGACAAGTGAAAAATACTATGCTATAATACATTTAACATTTAAGTTAAATGTTAAAGGAGTGAGTTTATGGGAATACAGAATACATTAAAAGCACTTTCTGACCCTGTCCGTCGTGAAATACTGAATATGCTTAAAAGCGGACAGATGACAGCAGGGGAGATAACAGAAAAATTCGATATTACAGGTGCGGCAATATCCCGACATCTTTCCGTCCTTAAAGAAGCCGACCTTGTCCGTGATAAAAGGGAAGGAAAATTCATAATATATGAACTGAATGCATCTGTGCTTGAAGAAATTATGCTCTGGCTAAAAGATTTGAAAGGAGATAACAGTAATGATTAAAAAGAATTTACCAAAACTGATAATTACATCATTAATAATTCTTATACCAATATTTATAGGACTAATATTGTGGGATAAATTGCCCGACCAGGTTCCGTTCCACTGGGATATAAATGGCGAAGTTGATGATTATGCTACTAAACCACAAGCAGTATTTTTAATGCCAATAGTGTTACTTGCATTTCATTGGGTTTGTGTTTTGGGAACAAGCCTTGACCCTAAAAAACAGAATATCAGCGATAAATTATTCACTCTCGTTTTGTGGATTATTCCCGTTATATCCTTACTTTGCAACTCTATGGTCTTTGCAACAGCACTTGGTCATAAAGTCAGCGTTAACATAATTATGCCACTGTTTATGGGTGCTTTGTTTGTTGTAATCGGCAATTATCTTCCAAAAAGCAAGCAGAGTTATACAGTTGGAATTAAAATTCCTTGGACACTCAATGACGAAGAAAACTGGAACAAAACACATCGTATGGCAGGTTTCCTCTGGGTAATCGGTGGCGTCATAATAATGGCAACAGCATTTTTAGGCACATTCCGGCTTTTCTTTGTTGTGCTTATACCAATGGTAGTTGTTCCGTTTGTCTATTCCTACTGTATTTATAAGAAAAGTAAAAACTAAAATTTCAGTAAGGCGAGGTTTTAACCTCGTCTTAATTTTGCACTTTGCATTCTGTATTCATTTTATTGACATCTTTTTAATCAATGGTATAATATAACCATTAAAATGGGTACATATATATTTAGCAGATTCATTCGAAAGGTGGTAAATCCCATGAGTTATACAGTTGAAGACATTCTAAAAATTGCAAAAGAGAAAAATATCAAGTTCTTGCGTTTACAGTTTACTGACATTTTCGGTCAGATGAAAAATATTGCAATTACTGAAAATATGTTCGAAAAAGTGCTTTCTGACGGTCAGATGTTTGACGGTTCTTCTATTGAAGGTTTTGTCCGTATTGACGAGTCTGATATGTACTTGAAACCTGACCTTGATACATTCACAATCCTTCCTTGGAAAGAGGGTACAGCACGAGTAATCTGTGATGTTTATGGTGCTGATAAAGTTACTCCGTTTTCAGGTGACCCTCGTTATGTCCTTCGTTCAGTAATTGAGGATGCAGCAAGTATGGGCTATTCAATCAATGTTGGTCCTGAATGTGAATTCTTCCTTTTCAAGCTTGATGAACAGGGCAGAGCAACAACAAAGACGAATGACGCGGTTGGTTATTTCGATATTGGCCCTGCTGATGACGGTGAACAGTGCCGAAATGACATCTGTATTGCACTTCAGCAGATGGATTATGAAATTGAAGCATCTCACCACGAATGTGCAGAAGGTCAGCACGAAATTGACTTTAAATTTGCCGAAGCACTTGATGCAGCCGACAAAGTTGTCACATTCAAGCACGTAGTTAAAACTTATGCCCGTCGTAACGGACTTCACGCAACATTTATGCCAAAACCACTTTACGGTGCAGCGGGTAATGGTATGCATACAAACCTTTCTCTTATGAAAGACGGACAGAATGCATTCTATGACCCTGACGATAAATACGGTCTTTCAGAAACAGCATATCAGTTTATTGCAGGTGTTCTTCACCATATCAAGGCAATCACTTGTGTTGCAAATCCACTTGTAAACTCATATAAGAGATTAGTTCCCGGATTTGAAGCACCTGTTTATATTTCATGGTCTGCATCAAACCGTTCAGCACTCATCCGTGTTCCGGCAGCTCGTGGAATGGCAACAAGAGTTGAACTTCGTTCATCCGACCCATCCTGTAACCCATATCTTGAAATGGCACTCTGTATTGCAGCAGGTCTTGATGGTATCAGAAAGGGTATGAAAGCACCTGAAGGTATCACAACAAACATCTACGATATGACAAGGGAAGAAAGAAAAGCACAAGGCATTGAAAATCTTCCAAGCACATTACAGGAAGCAACAAGAGAATTCGAAAAGAGCGAATTTGTCAAGGAAGTTCTCGGTGAACACATCTTCTCGAAATATCTTGCAGGTAAAAAGCAGGAGTGGAAGAGTTACACAACAAGAGTTACTCAGTGGGAAATCGAAGAATACCTTACAAAATATTAAAAAAATTAACGGTAGGCGAGAAACCTACCGTTTTTTTATTCAACACTCATTTTGTGTTTTCCCATATGAAAATGTATAAGATGTGTTTTACCAAGAATAAGCATAACTACGGGAATTAATACAAGTTGCAGAACAATTCCCGGAACAGCCTTTAAGAATGCACCACTGATAAATGCGGTTAATGAAAATCCCTTGTCACCTAATCCAAGAAGAACACTCTGAACAATTCCCCAGACAACTCTGCCGCTTATCATAGCTATTATAAGACAACGATAAAGGGATTTTATGCATTTCCATTTTGCGTGGCTGAAGAGATATCCTATAACAAAACCATATGTGGCAAGCTCAAATGCCATACTGATGGCTGATGGAAACATAACGGGCATCCCAAAAAGTGCTGAGCGCATTATTGGAGCTATAGCACCAATTATGAGGCCGTATTGCGGACCACAGACCAGACCACAAAGCATAACAGGAATGTGCATAGGGAGTAGCATATTACCGATTTCTTTTATTTGTCCTGTTAGAAAGGGAAGTACTATTGCCAACGCTAAAAACATAGCGGTAAGTACTAAATTCAACATGTTTTTGTTCGCGCTTTTGCTCATTTGCCAAATTCCTTTGCTACATCTTTGAGTAATTTTCTGATTTCAAGGTGTTGTGGACAAGCTTTTTCGCAAAGACCACATTCAATACAGTCAGAAGCCTTGCCTTTTCCCTGAGTATGTACATCTTCATAATAATACTGGGGATTCCAGTCCTTGAATTGCTTTCTGTCATTCATACAAGCAAAAATTTCAGGAATTGGAATATTCTTTGGACAGCCGTCCACACAGTAACGACAAGCGGTACAAGGAATAAGATGCTGTGCGTTCATAATCTGACAAACCTTGTTAACTGCATCATATTCTTCCTGACTGAATGGCACAAAGTCCTTCATAAAACTGATGTTGTCATTCATCTGAGCCATATCACTCATACCTGAAAGCACCATAAAAATTCCATCAAAACTTGCTGTGAAGCGAATAGCATAAGAAGCTGGTGAACCGCCATTAAGGTCATCTAAAATCTTTTTAGCATCATCAGGAAGCTTTACAAGGCTACCACCTTTGACAGGCTCCATAACAATAACAGGCTTATCGTGTTTACGACAAACTTCGTAACATTTTCTGCCTTCAACTGATTCGTCGTTGTAGTCAAGATAGTTAAACTGAATCTGCACAAATTCTACTTCAGGATATTCTGTAAGAATCTGGTCAAGCACTTCTGCCTTGTCATGGAAGGAAAGTCCCATATGTCGGATTTTGCCTTCTTTTTTAAGCTGGAAAGCAGTTTCATATGCCCGGCATTCCTTGTACTTCGGAAAGTTTCCTGAACCCTGTGCGTGCATTAAGTAAAAATCAAAATACTCAACACCGCAATTATCCAACTGTTTCTGGAAAAGTGGTCTTATATCACTTTCTTTTTTGAAAAAACCATCGGACAATTTGTCAGCAAGGACATAACTTTCTCTTGGATGACGGGAAGTAAGGCATTTTTTTAGTGTTTCCTCGTTTCGCATTTCCATATATCCGTGAGCAGTATCAAAATAGTTAAATCCTGCCTCAAGGAAAGTGTCAACCATCTGAATTGTCTGGTCATAATCGATTTCTTTACCAATGCAAGGAAGTCGCATACAACCAAAACCAAAATTTTTCTTTACTTCTGGAAAATAACTCATAATATCACCTTTTGGTACCACTTACCTGGTACATTTTATCATTTGAAACCATAACATCCACATTGAAATATGGATTTAAAAGCTTTGATAATTCATCACATTCAGGAAGAACAGCTGACACTCTACCTGCAGATTTCTTATGTATTTCATCAAGCTCTTTTTTACCCATTCCGTGAGCAATACTGATTCTGCCACCTGACTTTAAATACTTTGTAAGGTTTTCAATAACCTTTTCAGGTTCAGGAAAATGAGGAAAAGCATTGTAAATCATAATCACATCAAACTGACGGTCAAATGTTATATTTTCAGCATCACCACAGAGTATATCTGCTTGTGGAAATTTACTTTTTGCGATTTTCACCATTTCAGGAGATAAATCAACTGCTGTAATACTCTTTACATTTCTCTCGAGATAAAAGGGGAACAGTACACCCGTACCACAAGCCACATCAAGCACAGTGATGTTATCCTTTACCTCTGCATTATAAAGAATTGTATCAATAATTTCTCTTTCAGCAATCGGCTCATTATCCCAATTTGGAGCAAAGTTATCAAAAAATTCTTTGATTATATTTTTATCCATTATTCTTTCTCAATAGCAGCAACCTTTGTGTTGATTGCTCTGATTCTGTCATAAATCTTTTCGTCAAATTTCTTTTCTCGGTCATAAGTGTAAAGACCATTCTGCTCCTGCTCAATATCATAAAGCTGAGTATAACAGAAACCAAACATCTTGTAATTCTCAACGATTACATCAGTAAGTCCAACATATCTGTCAGCAAATTCTTCCGGAGTCTTAACATCTTCGCCATAACCCCATGACTTGATTGACTCGTCACTTACCCATTTGATTCCGCCGTATTCACTGATGAAAACAGGCTCACCACCATATGTCTGACGACCGGGATTATCAACTAAAACATGCTCATAAAGGTAGTTTTCTGTCATAAAGCGGTTATAGTTGTTCTTAAAGAAATCAACATCATAACTGTAATCGTGAAGGTCATAAATATCAGTTTTAACGTGGTAATTACCGCTTGTGTCAATACAAGGACGAGTTGAGTCAACTGCCTTTGTGAAATCATAAACTGTACTGAGAAGTGGGTCATACTGTTTTCTCTTTTTGTAGTCCCAAGTTTCGTTGAACGGACACCAACCAATAAGAGCAGGGTGGTTAAAGTCACGTTCAATAGCATCTTTCCATTCATTTAAGAAAACATCAACGCTTTTTGGATTTGAATAGTCAAGTCCCCAGTTAGCGTATTCGCCCCATACAAGGTAACCCAACTGGTCAGCATAGTATAAGAATTTAGGGTCAAATACTTTCTGATGAAGTCTTGCACCATTAAAGCCCAAATCCATTGAAAGAGTAATATCCTTGATTAAATCTTCATCAGAAGGTGCAGTGTAAATGCCTTTTTTATAGAATCCTTGGTCAAGGACAAGACGTTGGAAAACGCTCTTTTCATTGATAAGGAACTTATATCCGTCAAGTCGCACATTACGAAGTCCGAAATATGAATCAACTTCATCTTCACCAAACTTAATTTTAAGGTCATAAAGACGACCATTACCAACTTCCCAAAGGTGAGTTTCATCTAACTTAATCTGTAAAACCTCGTTGCCACAAGCATTTTCGATTTCAGTTTTACCAACGTTTTTACCATCATAAAATGCTTCACAAGTGAGATTTGCCTTGCCCTTAAGGTCAAAGTTGATTGTAACAAGACCATTTTTGTGGTCAGGATATATCTTAAAATTCTTCACATAGTTTTCAGGCACGTATTCAATATAAACACTCTGCCAGATACCTGTTGTACGGGTGTAGTCACAAGCGTGACTCTTTTTCCATTCGCTCTGCTTACCACGGATAACAAATGGATGCTTTACATTATCTTCGCAAAGCACAAAAATCTCGTTTTCACCATCAACAGAAAGGTCGGTAATATCAAATCTGAAAGAAGTGTAACCACCCTTGTGTCTGCCTGCACATTTGCCATTCACAAGTACAGTTGTAAGGTGGTCAACAGCACCGAAACACAAGAAAACACGATTACCGTCTTTCTTTAAGTTAACAGTTTTCTTGTACCATACCATATTGATAAAATCCTTGTACTGAATGCCTGAAAGTTCACTTTCAACACAGAAAGGTACATTGATTTTATGTGTGAAATTATTATTATTTCTTACCTCAACTGCTCTTTTTTCGTCAGTTGAAAATTTAAATCCTACTTTTGCCTTCTGAAAACCGAAATCCCACTGTCCGTCAAGATTCTGAAAATTCTCTCTTGCAAACTGTGGATTTGAATGTTTAGCCATTTTAATATTCATAAATCATCACCCAGTTGATAATATCATATTTTTTATTGTATCGCAATACAAAAACAAAGAAAAATGCCCGACTTTTCAGCCGGGCTTATTTCTGAATCAGAGAATATATTTTACAAAGTAAATTATTGTGTTCAATACATTGTTTATAAGATATTCGATATTTGAAAGGATGTATGGCTCTTCAAACTCCCATTCATCAGGTTTTAAAAGAGCACCTTCCAATGAGTCATCATATTCATAAGGCTCCTGGAATGCCTTTGTATGCATCTTAACAAGACAGAGGTGACGACAAGCCTCACGGAGTGCTGTACCAAAACCAATAGGGTCAGCATAATACTGTGCAGTAACAGCTATTACATGGGATGGAAGGTTAACAGCCCAAAGACCTGTAAGTAATGTGTCGTTACCGTTATAAACTGCGATAATAGGGCTCATATATCCGATACCTGTGAAGTTCCATGAATAGTCAGATACAACAAAGCCTTCAAATCCCCATTCACCACGAAGAAGGTCATTGAGAAGAGCTGAGCTACCGCCACACCAGTTTGTACCGATACGATTGAATGCAGACATAACACCAAGGCAAGGTGATTCTTTAATTGGCATTTCAAATGCCTTGAGATAAATTTCACGCATTGTCTGTTCATCAGCCCAAGTGAATACACCTTCTCTGTGAGATTCCTGGTCATTCATAACAAAGTGCTTGATTGTAACAACAAGACCTTCTGAATAACATCCTGTAATCAGAGCAGACGCCATTGTTGCCGAAAGCATTGGGTCTTCTGAATAGTATTCATAGTTTCTGCCACCTGCAGGATTTCTGTGAATATTTACACCGGGAGCATACCAGATATCTGTACCAAGGTCACGTGCCTCAATACCAACACATTTACCCATAATTTCTGCAAGGTCCACATTCCATGTACAAGCAACTGCTACCTCGCAAGGATAGGCAGTACCACTGTCCATAAATGCAATACCATTCTGTCCCTTAACGCTTGATGGAGCATCGTTATCCCAAGTCTGTGGAATACCAAGGCGTTCAACACCACGAGTGCCGTAACCACCGTCAATAACCATCATAACCATTTCATTCACTGTAAGCTGGTCAAGGAATTTATCCATAAGCTCAGGATTTTCATAAACATCCTCAAACATTATAGGCTCATCATAAACTGCACCGGTAATCGGAGCTGTGCCTTCTGTTGTCTTTTCAGGAATTTTGTCAACATTCTTGATTTCATCAGTTGCTGTGAGCTGTCTGAAAACAGGGTAGGTGCCTTCATAATCTGCACGTGAAAGTACAGGGAAATCACTGTAAACATCGTCGAATCTGTTAGATATTTCAGCACCTGTTTTACTGTCATACTTCATAATTTTATCCTCTTTCTGGACAAAATCAAAAGTATCAATATGCTCTCTTACATTTTTACCGAGAATGATTTTGTAAGTACCTTTTTCAAGTAGCCATGCTTCGTTTACCTTATGGTCATAAGATGCCATATCGCTGATATCAAAGCTTACTTCGATTGTCTGGCTTTCACCGGGAGCGAGAAGCTTTGTCTTGTTGTAACCACCAAGACAGATAGCGCTCTTTTCTATTCCGCCATTATAATATGGTGCACTGTAATAAAGCTGTACAACTTCTTTACCGGCTACATCACCGGTATTTGTAACCTTAACTTTTGCTGTAACCTTGTCATCATTAAAGTTGTAATCAACAAGCTCCTGATTGAATTCTGTATAAGAAAGACCGTAACCAAATGGATATTGTACCTTATCTTTTGCAAATGTTTCAAAATAACGATAACCTACATAAATACCTTCAAGATATTCAACATAGTATTCACCACCGTCATATTCGTTTGTACCGAAACAAACGCCTGATGGATGGTCACCTACATTGTAAGCAACAGTGTCAGCAAGTCTGCCGGAAGGATTTACATTACCAAGGAGCATATCTGCAACAGAGAGCATACCGAATTCACCCGGAATCCAGATTGATGCAGCAGCCTTGATATTTTCATATTCTTCAATAAATCCCATTTCAATAATATTGGAAATATTGAAAAGAACGATAATGTTTTCGAAATTCGCATTAAGCTTTTCAATAAGTGCTCTTTCTTCAGAACTGATACGAAGTACATCTTCTGTAAGGTCAGTACCTTCTGCACTTGTTCTGCTAATCATAACGAGAGCAGTATCGGAAAATGCCTTTGCATTATTCATAATATCGTCTGTAAGAAGTGAAACAGGCATTTCAGGAAGCTGACTCTTTGTAAGGATAAGACCAAGAGCATTATTTACAACAGGATGACTTGTTGTAGGAATAGCCTCTGTGCCACATTCATCTTCATAAAGTGCACGAAGCTCTGTGTTATATTCAATACCTTTTTCGTCAAGTGCATCGTAAAAGCTTACAGGATTTTCACTTGTGATACAACCTGAACCTGCACCACCGAAGAACGGACAAACTGAACCAACACCAAAAACATTCAGCTTTTTGCCGTTAAGAGGTAAAACATTGTCTTCGTTTTTAAGAAGAACAATACCCTCTGATTCAATTTCCATAGCAATTTTTGAAGTTTCTGCAATTATATCCGGGTCAATTCTGCCACTGTATGCAAGAACGGATACAGTACATGTAATAAACAACACCATCGCCAGAATTATTGACAGTATCTTTGATAAGCGCTTTTTCATAAAACCCCTCCAAAATATGTAATATATATGTTAATATTATATAAAAAGCTATTGTTTGTCAACTTGTTTTTGTGATATAATACAAAAGGTGATTATTATGTTAAATAAATACAATTGGGCCGTACTCGGATGCGGAAATATTGCAAATGATTTTGCAAGGGAAATGAACAAAATGGGTGGCAGGGTATATTCAGTTGCCAACCGCACTTATGAAAAGGCAGTGTCTTTTGCAGAAAAATACAATATCGAAAAAGTTTATGAAAATATTGAAGAAATTTTTACTGACGAGAATGTAGATGTTGTTTATATCGCAACACCACATAACAAGCATATTGAGTATATTATCAAGGCTTTGGAAAACAACAAACACGTGCTTTGTGAAAAGGCGATTACTCTGAATTCCGACGAATTAAATAAGGCAGTAAAAATTGCAGAGGAAAATAACCTTATTCTTGCAGAGGCTATGACAATTTACAATATGCCGCTTTATGCTGAACTTGAAAAAATAATAAACTCAGGAAAATTGGGCAAATTCCGTCTTGCTCAGGTGAACTTCGGCAGTTTCAAGGAATACGATATGACAAATCGATTCTTCAATATGGATTTAGCAGGTGGTGCGTTGCTTGACATAGGTGTTTATGCTCTTTCTTGTGTTCGAATGTTTATGACAGAATATCCGGATGATATAAAGTCCCAAGTGAAGTTTGCTCCTACAGGTGCAGATGAACAGTCAAACATTATTCTCAAAAATTCAATGGAAGAATTGGCAAGTGTAACTCTTTCTCTACACGCAAAACAACCAAAACGTGCTACAATATGTTATGACAATGGTTACATAGAGATTTTTGAATATCCACGTGCCGACAAAGCAACAATTCACTATACCGAGGATAACAGTACGGAAGAAGTCGCGGCAGGAAAGCTTGAAGATGCACTTTGCTATGAAATCCAGAATATGGAAAACGCCATTGAAAGTGGTAAAAACACAATGCGACTTGAATTTACAATTGATGTGATGAACATTATGACCGAGCTTCGTAATCAATGGGATATGAAATATCCGGAGGAAAAATAGAATGAAAGAGTTTATATGCATTATACTTGTTGTAATTCTGATAGTTTGTATTTTCGCAGGATGCAAGAAACAGAAAAAGCTACTTTTCACAGGTAGTGACTATTCGATTCCTGTACTTGATTTATCCGAAATGCCTGACAGTGTAAAGGGTACAAAATTTGAGTATCTTTATAACCTTTCAACTGTTGATGATTCTACAAATTATATGGCACATCCCGATTCAGTCCTTCTTAAAAACGGAAATATTCTCACAATGTATCCGGCAGGACACGGAAAAGGTGCGGTACTTACAAAAATCAGTACTGACGGTGGACTGACTTGGACTGAGAGTCTTAAAAACACACCAAAAAGTTGGGAGCAATCAAAGGAAACACCAACTGTTTATCGACTTAAATTTACTGACGGAAAAACATCGGATAAGCTTATTATGATTTCTGCAAATCCGAAGTGGTGGGACGAAAATTCCACAACGGGTGGCTTTAACTGTTCAATTTCAGTTGACGAGGGTGAAACCTGGAGCGAATTTCAGCGTTTTTATGATTTGGAAAGTGAAAATCCCATTGTGCCTGTAGTTGCTATGGCAAGTCTTACTCAGCTTAAAGAAAATGGCGAGTTCGTTGATAAATGGATGGGATTTTTCCACGATTCAAAGTTCTACAACTACAAAACAATTCTCACCTTTGACGAAGAGGGGAATATGCACTGGAGCGTACCTGAAAAATACTTTGCAGAGCATCGTGAGATTGAAAAAGAGTCCAATATGTGCGAGGTGGAGGTAATTCGTTCTGAAAATGGTATGGGTGACGAGCTTTGCCTTATTTCCCGAAGCAACTCAAAGAAAATGAATTCACTGATTTCTTTCTCAAGTGATGAGGGTAAAACATGGAGCAAGCCAAAAGAAGCCCCTGCTGCACTCAATGGTGAAAGACATAAGGCAGATTATACTGATGACGGCAGACTTTTCATCACTTTCCGTTCAATTGAGCGTGGACAGAAAGCCAAAGATAATGCAAAGCCTTCAATAAAAAAAGGTTGGATAAGTGAAGGTTGGGTTGCCTGGGTCGGCACCTATGATGACCTTAAAAATGGCACGGAAGGTCAGTATCGAATCAAGCTTGCACATATTTATACTGATAAACAGAAAAAGCCTGAATACTACGCAGAGGCGGATACAGGCTATTGTGGAAACGTTGTTCTGGAGGATGGCACAATTGTCACATCAACCTATGGAAAATTCAGTCCTTTGCAAAAAACTGATAATAAAAAAGAATTAAAAACCTATATTTCCTCAAAACGAATCAATCTGAAGGATACGGATGCATTACTTGAATATCTCAATAAACAATAAAAAGAAAGAGCAGTTCAAAAAATGAACTGCTCATTTTGTTAATATTTACTTTTTAATAATTACGCCAAGTGCTTCGCCGAATATACCGCCATTTTTAATGAAATCAATAGTGCTCTTCTGCAAAGATGTTTTCTGTGGAAGCACATCAAGATGTCCGTAATTTCCTGTTTCTTTTCTGTTCTTTATTAGCTCAGGATTTTTGAACTTTTGTCCGTAAAGCCAGAGATATGCTGACTCAGGGTCTTCATTTTCTTCAATAATTTCATAAAGACTTGCAAATTTCAGAATATTGCTTCCCTCAGGCATAAACTCCTTGTTACCTGAATACAAAAGCCAACTGTGACAAGCATATTTGTCATTTGGAAAATCGGGGAAATATTTTTGGAAAAAATCCTTTGCCATGTCAAGTGATTTAACACATTCATCATAATCAAGCTTTTCACCACGAGGAATGTGCATGTTTATGAATTTATCACCACGTTTGATTTTTACACCATTTTTATCGTATGGAGTCTTGAAATACCATATAAATTTCTGATACTGGAGTCTGCCGATTTTGAAAATAATCATATTCATATGGTGCATAAGCCAATGAAGTTCATAAACGCCGTCCTCATTGGTTCTTGCCTTGTGGTCATCAATCCAGATTTTAATGTCGTTCATGGTGTCGTAGAAAATTTTGTCACTGATACCTTTTTTCTGATATCTGTCATAAATAACAGGGAGAAAAGCATAAATGAGGGACAATTTCATCATAGGCTTTTGTTTGAGTGCAAATTCCCAACGCTTTTTTTTGCAGAAAAAGAGAAAGATTTTCACCTTTGGCTCATTCTTTTTAATAAAGCTTTCAATTTTATCAGCCAATTTTTCACTTGGATAAATATTCAGAAAAATTTCTCTGGAACGTTTATAATCAATCATTTTTCTTCTCCTAAAATTTGATAAGAATATTTTACCATAAAAATTTGAAAATTTAAACAGTAATTTTAAAAGAATTTGGGGTAATAATACTATTGCGAGGTGATAAAAATGAACAATAATAAAAACAACCCACAGAACAACAAAAATAATCAGCAGAATAACAACCAGCAGAACAATAATCAGAACAATCAGAAAAACAAGAACAACAATCCAATGAAGAACGAAAACAATCAGAACAACAGATAACAAAAAAGGATGCAGATTAATTCTGCATCCTTGACTTTTTTACTTATAATCTTTTCCTATAAGGTATCTCCAGGCTGCAACATATTTTGCCGCTGCAGTAGGATTTTTACTTTTGACATACAGGAAATGTTCATGGTCAATAAACATAAGTGACTGTATTGAAACATTGAGAACAAGTTTAAGCTTGTCCACAGGCATAACAATTGTCTGTTTAGGATTAAGATAAAGCTCAAATCTGTCCTTATAAAGACGAATTGTGGCACTATCTGAAAGTTCAACCCGTTTTCTCTTAATCATTGTATAAATAATCTGGTCTTTTTCTTCGAAAATCAGACTGCCATCAGGTGCGTTCAGGACTTTTTCTTTCCAGACCGGTTTCTGCCACTTGTCCCAGTCAAGAATATTGTCAAAAACTATTTCTTTCTCTGCAGGATGGAAGAATCCGTCTCTGCCGAATTCAACCTTGTATCCACAATCACAAGTGAGATAATTGCCTTTTGAATGCATTGTACCTACTTTTTCACAGTAAGGACAAACATATAAAACTCGTTCAACATGTTCGGCAAGGTTTTTGCCCTTATACAATCTTGGCTTTTTTCTTTGCTCCTCGTAAGCATTTACATAAATATCCTTTTTGATGATTTCGTTGACCTCTTCACCGGTCATACGGCTTAATTCCTCTGCAGAATACTCACCCATAACTCGTCCTCGGATAGGACCACGACGAAGTCCCGTGCCCCATCTTGGTGTATGGAAAAATCCACCCTTGATACGATAGGTGATGAGTGAGACACCTAAATTTTTAACGAAATCGCCGGTTCTTGGTGAGAAAAAACCTGTTTCACCATTTGGTGTGATTGTGCCTTCAACAAAAATACCGGTAGGAACACCTTCATCGGCAGCAGCCTTCATATCATTAAAAAGAACGGAAGCAGGATTATCTCTGTCCTTGATAATCCAACCGGAAACATCTTTAAAGAAAAACTTTGCCCAAGGATTAAGGATTGTATGGTCACCGGCAACAAAACGGACATATTTTCTCAATGAGCAAGTAATATATATAGGGTCAAGTCCATCGGAGTGGTTTGCGATAACAATAAAGTTTTTGCTTTTTGGTTTATATTTTTTAACTTTTGCTTTAACCACAAGTAAAACAATTCGGAAACCGATTATTCTGACAAGAAAATTACAAAGCTTGTTAATCAGCGTCTTGAACTTCAATATATCACTTCCTTTGCTTTAATTACAGACAGATTAATTTTATGATAAATATGTTCTTATGTCAAGAAAAAGTCAAAATATATAATATTCACACTCTTTCATATTATTGCAAAAAAGTCATTTTTAATGTAAAATATTTAATAAGTTTAATGGTGAAAATTTCAGGTGAAAACAAATGGGCAGATATTATTCTCTAAATGAATATTTGAACAACCAATTCGGTGAAAAGGTATATAAACTTGCACTGGATATTGGTTGCACGTGCCCAAATCGTGACGGAACCTTGGATACCCGTGGTTGCATTTTCTGTCACAATGGCTCGTCACATTTTGTCGGCACCGGTAAGGACATAAACAAGCAGATTGAAGATGCAAAAGAAAGAGTAAAGAATAAAATAAAAACTGATAAATTCATAGCATATTTTCAAAGCTTTACAAATACTTATGGTGATATTTCATATCTTGAAAAATGCTTCACAACTGCAATAAAAAGAGACGATATTGTTGCTCTCTCAATAGGTACAAGACCTGACTGTATTTCAGTGGAAATGCTTGAAATACTTGAAAATCTTAATAAAATCAAGCCTGTTTGGGTTGAATTGGGACTTCAGACATCAAACGAAAAATCAGCAGAGTATATTCGCAGATGCTATAAAAATGATGTCTATGAAAAGGCAGTAAATGACCTTAAATCCAGAGAGATTAATGTAATAACTCATATAATTATCGGCTTGCCAGATGAAACAAAAGATGATATCATAAATACAGTTGATTTTGCTGTAAACTGTGGTACAGATGGTCTTAAATTACAGCTTTTACATATTTTAAAAGATACTGATTTATACGAAGACTATAAAAAGGGTATGGTAAAGCCATTAAGCATAGAGGAATATATGGATATTCTTTTTGATTGTATCGAGAGAATACCTGAAAACATTGTGATTCACCGAATAACCGGCGATGCACCAAAGAAATATCTTGTGGAGCCACTTTGGAGTGGAGACAAGAAAAAGGTGCTTAACACAATCAATAATGAAATGGAAAAAAGAAATATAATTCAAGGGAAGTGCAGAATATGAGCTGGGAATTCAGTTTGCCCGTGAAAATCTGTTTTGGTACTGATAAAATTAAGGAATTACCAAAAATTATTGAAGAATACGGATACAAAAGGGGAGTCCTTGTCTGCTCCAATACACTTAAAAGGAATGGTGTTGCAGACGAAATTATCAAAAACTGCAACGGTGTAATCGTTGATGTGTTTTCTGATATCCGTCCAAATCCAACAACGGACAATGTAAACGAATGTGTGAAAATTCTTCGTGAAAGTGACGCTGATTTTGCAGTTGCTCTTGGTGGTGGTTCACCAATGGATTGTTGTAAGGCTGCTTGTGCAATAGCAAAAGGTGACGACATTATCGAAAGCTATCACACAGGTGGAAAACCTATCAATAAGGACGAAGTCATTCCTATGATTGCCGTTGCTACAACAAGTGGTACAGGTAGTGAAATCACAAATATCTCTGTTCTTACTGATTTAAGTAAAAACGTAAAATCCACAATGAATGACCCGCTGATGTATCCGAAAGCAGCCATTGTTGACCCTCGTCTTACTCTTAGTGTTCCACCAAAGGTTACTGCTTCAACAGGTCTTGATGTACTCAGTCATGCTCTTGAAAGCGTGTGGAGTGTACTTCATCAGCCAATCTGTGAAAGTTGTTCAGTTCACGCCACAAAACTTGTTTTCCAGTGGTTGTACAAGGCATATTGTGAGCCTGACAATCTGGAAGCCAGAGAAAAAATGGCAGAGGCATCAATTGTTGCCGGTGTTGCATTCTCAAATCCAAGAACAGCGGGTAGTCACGCTTGTTCATTCCCACTTACAAATCTTTATGGTGTGCCACATGGTGAGGCTTGTGCTATGACACTTGATTTCTTCACAAGATACAATGCAGAGGCAGAAAATGGCAGACTTAATAAATTCGCACAGAATTGTGGTTTTTCTGATGCTTACGAAATGGCGGATGCTATCAGCGACCTTAAAAAGAATATGGGAATGGCGATGACACTTGCTGAAATCGGTGTTAAAACGGACGAAGAAATTGAAACTCTTACAAAAATGAGTATGACACCTTTGATGGAAAGAAATATGATTCCACTTTCATACGATGATATTAAAAACATGTATCTTTCTATAAGAAATTAGGAGGTTAATAATATGAGAAATTTTAAAAGATTCACTTCAATTATTCTTGCAGTAATTATGACATTGAGTTGTTGTCTGGTTTCCGTTGCAGCAGAGTATGTTGATTACATAATTAACAATCCATACGCAACAGTTGATTTCGAAAATTGGGACCAGTATAAGGCAGATTTGCATTGTCACACAACTGCTTCCGATGGTGACGAAGATATGGATGTGATGATTGAAGAGCATTATACAC
>JAZNLY010000106.1:0-54954 GCA_045579305.1 Candidatus Fimenecus sp.
TAACCAATTTGGTTTGTCATTCTGAGCGTAAGCGAAGAATCTCTACTGTCATTTTTAGTAGACCCTTCACTTCGTTCAGGGTAACCTTTTTTGTCATTCTGAGCGTAGCGAAGAATCTCTAACAAAGCAACATAGCAACCAACAGAGATTCTTCGTCACTTTGTTCCTCAGAATGACATATCATATATAATTGCGTCGCAGACACTCGCCTGTTGGCTCAGACAGCGCTAATTCAGCATCCACCGGATGCTCGCGCCCCTCAATTCTGCACTTTGCGCTTTGCATTTAATCCGACAAATTCCAATTCATACAACAACAAAGCCCCCACAACACAAGTGGAGGCTTTAATATTAATTGATATTAGTCGTTGTTTCTTCTCTTGTTGAAACGACGGTTATCTCTTTTCTTTGGCTCTTCATCTATATCGTTTTCAGGAGTAAGTCCTTTAACTTCGATAAGAGCATCACGACGTGAAAGGTTAAGTCTGCCCTGGTCATCAATTTCAAGCACCTTTACAAGCACTGTATCACCAACATTAACAACATCTTCAACCTTTTCTGTACGCTTAACATCAAGACGACTGATGTGAACAAGACCTTCTTTACCCGGAGCGATTTCTACGAATGCACCGAAGCTCATAAGACGAGTTACTACACCATTGTAGATTGCACCGATTTCAGGGTCTTTTGCAATAAGCTCAACGATTGAAAGAGCACGTTTTGCATTTTCAAGGTCAATACCTGAGATAAATACGCGTCCATCTTCTTCAATGTCAATCTTAACTTCGCAATCTGCCTGAATCTTCTGGATAACTTTACCCTGTTTACCGATAACATCACCGATTTTTTCTGGGTCAATTTTTGTTGAAAGCATCTTTGGAGCATATTTTGAAAGTTCTGCTCTTGGTTCTGAAATACAAGGAAGCATAACTTCATCAAGAATATATTCTCTTGCTTTATGTGTCTTTGCAAATGCTTCTTTAATGATTTCCGGTGTAAGACCATGCACTTTAAGGTCCATCTGGATAGCAGTGATACCTTTCTTTGTACCTGCTACCTTAAAGTCCATATCACCATAGAAGTCTTCAAGACCCTGAATATCAACCATTGTCATAAAGTCGCCATAAACACCTTCGTCGCCTGTGATAAGACCACATGAGATACCTGCAACAGGAGCTTTAATCGGAACACCGGCTGCCATAAGAGCAAGAGTTGAACCACAGATTGAGCCCTGTGATGTTGAACCGTTTGAAGAAAGAACTTCTGATACAACACGGATAGCATATGGGAATTCATCAACTGATGGGATTACTGGAACAAGAGCCTTTTCTGCAAGTGCACCGTGACCGATTTCTCTTCGACCAGGTCCACGAGATGGCTTTGTTTCACCAACAGAGTATGATGGGAAATTGTAGTGATGGATATATCTCTTTTCTGTCTGTTCATCAAGACCATCAAGAAGCTGTGCATCACCCATAGGTCCGAGAGTAGCAATTGAAAGAACCTGAGTCTGTCCACGAGTGAACATACCTGAACCGTGAGCACGGGTAATAAGGTCAACTTCAGCATTAAGAGGACGGATTTCGTCAATACCACGACCATCAACACGCTTGTGTTCATCCTTGAGCCAAGCACGAACAACGTGCTTCTGAACAAGATACATAATCTCGTCAAGCTTTCCTTCGTTACCTTCAAATCTTTCGTCAAACTTTTCGTGAACAGCTTCATAAATTGGAAGAAGAGCTTCATCACGAACAAGTTTATCGTCTGTATCAAGAGCTTTCTTAACATCTTCGATGCAGAAAGCTTCGATTTCTGCCATAATTTCCGGGTCTGGGTCTGATGATTCATAAGCAAATTTTGGCTTACCAACTTCATCTACGATACCCTGAATGAATTTAACAATCTTCTGGTTTTCAGCGTGACCTGCCATAATAGCGTCAAACATTGTATCGTCATCGATTTCGTTTGCACCAGCTTCAATCATAGCAACAAGGTCAGCTGTAGAAGCAACTGTCAGAACAAGGTCTGACTTTGCTCTTTCCTCAAGATTTGGGTTGATAACGATTTTGCCATCAACAAGACCAACATTTACACCTGAAACAGGACCATCCCAAGGAATATCTGAAATTGCGATTGCTGCTGAAACACCAATCATAGCTGTGATTTCTGGTGAGCAGTCAAGGTCAACTGACATTACAGTAGCAACTACTGAACAGTCATTTCTAAGGTCTTTTGGGAAAAGAGGACGAATAGGTCTGTCGATACAACGAGATGTAAGGATAGCCTTTTCACTTGCTCTGCCTTCTCTTCTCTGGAATGAACCAGGAATACGACCTACTGAGTACATTTTTTCTTCATAGTCAACTGAGAGAGGGAAGAAATCAACACCTTCTCTTGGTTTTGCAGAAGCTGTGACAGTACAAAGAACTTCTGTTTCACCATAACGAGCAAGAATTGCTGCATTAGCAAGACCGGCCATTTTACCTGTTTCAAGAGTCAATTTTCTACCTGCGAGTTCAGTTTCCCATACTTTAAAATTCTTGAAAAACATAATTTTTACCTTCCTTATTTTTATATTTCACAAGGCAAAAATCTGTTTAGCAATAAATACAATCTTCAATTTCTTGAAAACTCTATTTACCGCTAAATCCGAGATTTTCTGCCTTGTAATTAACTTCCTTTAAATGCATTTTAAGGCAGATAAGTGAAAAAACTTATCTGCCTTAATTTGTTTTGATTACTTACGAAGACCAAGTCTTGCAACGATTGAACGGTATCTTTCGATATCCTTCTTCTGAAGGTATGCGAGAAGATTTCTTCTGCGACCAACCATCTTAAGAAGACCACGACGTGAGTGATGGTCCTTTTTGTTAGCCTTAAGGTGCTCAGTTAAATCGTTAATTCTCTTTGTGAGAACAGCAATCTGAACTTCAGGAGAACCTGTGTCGCCTTCGTGAGCAGCGTATTCAGCCATAATAGCCTGCTTTTCTGCCTGTGTCATTGTCATTTCACCTCATTAATAAATATTTATCCTCAAATGTCCCAGATGAAAGTAGGTGAATTCCTGTTTTAGGATTACTCAATCACCCGAGAGCACAGAGATAGCCTTGATAGTATAACACAAGAGTTTTTAAAAATCAAGTGTTTTTTATATGATTTTTATTAGTTGCCAATGAGTATGGATTATCAATTTAGAAATGTATTTCCCTGTTGTGATGCAGTAAAATCTGAATTTCTGTTGAAATATGCGTCGTAAACCTCACGGACATAATTTCCAAGACCACCTGAATCAACGTTTTCAATAGCAATAACAACTGCAATTTGTGGGTTGTCTGCAGGTGCATAAGAAATCATAAAACCATTTGTATATGCCACAATTGCATCTCCGACCTTTTTCTTTGCCTGAGCTGTACCTGT
Organism: Candidatus Fimenecus sp.; assembly: GCA_045579305.1. Taxonomy (GTDB): domain Bacteria; phylum Bacillota; class Clostridia; order Oscillospirales; family Acutalibacteraceae; genus Fimenecus. Next base: position 3,420 of record JAZNLY010000106.1, read on the forward strand.
TTTAGCTGCGACTCTGTAATCCATACCTTTAAAAGCGTCAAGATTACTTGCCATAGAAATCATGCCTGTTCTTACTGCTTCAAAACTCTCTTTTGATGCATTAACATTGTTAAGTACAACAGGCTCTGATTCATAAATAGTTTTAGAATAATCATAAGATTTTATACTCTTCACAAAATGTGCTTTATATCTTATGCCGCCATTTGCAAGAGTTGAAACATATGAACACAACTGTATAGGTGTGAACAAGTTATCAGACTGACCAATAGCAGCCTGAACAGTATTACCGGGATACCATATGCCACCCTGTGCCTCTCTGTTTTCTTTACTTGCTGCCTGACCTTTTGCTTCAGTAAGCTCCACTCCGGTTTTTTGCCCCAGACCGAACATAGTGAAATACTGATTCAATTTTGCTATTCCAAGCTTTCTGCCCACTTCATAGAAGTAGGTGTTACAAGAATATGTCAATGCTCTGGTAAGATTCATATTTGTATTACCGTGATTCCCCACGCCCATACAGTTAAGAGGTAAATCATCGAAATAGTCATAAACCAATGAGCAAAAAATATTGTCTTCAGGTGTGATAATACCTTCTTCCATACCCGCAAGACCAACTGCAGGTTTTACGGTAGAACCCGGAGCATATGTACTTCGGAGAGCTCTGTTCCACAATGGCGCAGTTTTATCTTTATTAAGTTCAACAATATTTTCCTTATATGTCTCCAGATTGTATGTAGGATATGATGCACAGGCGAGAATAGAAAAATCATCAACATCCATAACGACAATACATCCTGCCGTATCGATTGTACCCTCAACCTTTGTGCTGTCAATCTTTGATGACAAAATTTCCTGCACCTTTTTCTGGAAATCACCATCTATAGTCAAAATAACGTTGTTGCCATTTACGGGAGCTGTTGTAACCTTAGTTGTTTTTGTGCCATCTGCGTTTGTTATTGTAGCAAGAACTCCGTTTGTTCCTCGCAACTCATCCTCCATTGCACTTTCAATGCCAAACTTACCTATTTTATCAGTCATTCCGTATGCACGCAGTTTTAGTGTATTTATTTCCTGCTCTGTCAGATTTTCAACACTTATTGCTTCCTTATATTTTTCATTCTGAACTGCATATTCTTCAGCATTTATGTAGTCATAATACCCCACAATATGCGGAGCAATTTCGCCATCATAATACTTACGGTCAGTGTCCACTCGCACCTCTATTCCCGAATAAAATCTACTTTGCTCTTTTATAAATGATACCAATGTTGCAGAAACACCCTCTGCCAAAGTAAACGGATTATTCTTTGAAAAATCTGCCTTTGTCATCGCAACATAAACTGTCGCCAGCATTATTGCATCTTCCTTTGACATTTTTTCCAACTCATAATACTCGCACAATGCATCAAAACAATTCTGTGCTGTTGCATATGCATTTAAATTAAGATAATCTTTTGCAAAAAGGAAATCTCTGATGCCTGCTATTCCTTCACTGTATTTTATTTCACCGTCTTCAACCACAATGAAATCAGCAAAATTATATTCTACATTATTTCTTTGTAACAATCGCAGAAGAGAAAGCATAATTTTGTTTCTCTCCTGTTTTTTGCCTTCTTTCGGGAAAAAGGATGCATCTATGTAAATCGTATTTGACTGACTACTATACACAAGAGCTTTACCATTTGTATCAAGTATTTCACCTCGAATAGCCTTTATCTGTGTATTAGCAGTAGAATAATATATGTTCTTTGCCGAATATTCATCGGCATCTATAATCTGAATTCTTAAAAGGTCAGCGATAAATATGGAGATAATAAAGAGAATAGCTACAATAAATGCCGTTGTACGCATTTTAAAACTATACATTTCTTTCATATCATCACCTTCCTTTCAAAAAACTCAATTAATATTCCGTATAATCATAGGAGAATTTTCTATTGACGCTTCTTATAAATACATACCACCCGGGAGTCAATAAAAGAGAGTAGATTCCCATAGGTAGATAGCACCTGAAAAATACTTGCCACGCGTCATCAATTCCTCTTGCAGAAATAAAAAACAGCACATAAGTAACAAGATATATAAATGTAATCGCCGAATTCATAATCATATATGTAACTATGTTGTTTCGCATAAAAATTCTAAGCAACACACCACATACAGCACAGGCTAACATTAAAAACAATGCATTATAACCATCAGCTGTAACGGTAACCGTATCCCACAACACACCGGATACAAACCCTGCAACTGCGCCAACAATTTCACCCTCAAACATTGCAATACAGACTGCAACTGACACCAGAAGAAGCGGTCTTACTGATAATATTTTAGGGAAAACCGGGACAACATTCTGCAAAAAATGCGCCAGAAGAATTATTAAAGCATATACCATGTATCGCTTTGTTTTTACTTTTGTCTGAACAGTCATAAGCCTTTATTCTTCCTCATAAGCAGTAATAATAAAACAGTCGTGAATTCCATTTGCATTCACAGCAGGTTTGACAACAGCATAGGACGAAAGGTCCGTTTCGCTCTGTTCAACAGAAGTTACTGTACCTATTATCAGGTCCTTCGGGAAAATACCACCAGTTCCCGATGTGCATACAATTCCACCCTCAGAAACTGCAGTTTTTGTATCAAGACCTGTCAACTTACAGGTTTCTTTCACAGATAACTTATAGTTTGCCGAAACATATCCCAATTCACCCGTTCTTATCTCATAAGCAGCCACATTTACAGACGGGTCAAAAACAGACCTGACAACACAGGATGTTGCATTAACTTCTGTAACCACACCGATAAGGTATTCGCCAGAAACAACAACATCATTAACCTTAACGTCATCTGCTGAGCCTCGGTCAAGAGTAAATGCACCGAATACGTCTGCGCCATCTCTTCCTATTACAGTTGCATAAGTCCAGATATAATCCGGATGCTTTTCACGCATGTCAAGGAACGACTCATAAGATTCCAGTCTCTTTTTTGTTTTTTCGTAATCAACAAGCTGGTTCTGATATTCTGCCACCTGTTGTTCAAGTTCTGCAACTCTGTTCTGATATGTCTTTGATGAAATAAATCCACCGGTAACATCGTCAAACTTTCCGGATAAATATGAAGCCGCATCCTGCAATGGTGTTGTTATGAGTCCCATAACCTTTGTGAACGGTGATGTTGACCCAGGCAGGACAGTTGCCACTATAGCTGCACTCAGCAAAACCACAGCAATCGTTACCAGAATCTTGAATGTTGTACTTTTAAAAAAATTATCCATTTATATCTCTCCGATAAATCAGATATTGCCCTTTTCGAGACACACACCCATACCTGTCGCTACACAATCCATTGGATATGGTGCAATATGAACAGGGATTTTTGTTTCTTGTTCAATAAGCTTGTCCAGCTCACGAAGTAATGCTCCGCCACCTGTGAGCATAATTCCGTTATCCACTATGTCCGACAATAATTCAGGAGGTGTTTTTTCAAGCGTTGAGCGAATTGCATCAATAATCTGCGAAACCGGCTCTGAAATTGCTTCTCTTACATCTTCTGATGTAACTTCAATATTCTTTGGAAGGCCGTCGACAAGATTTCTGCCTCGCACATCCATAGCACCTTCACCATCATAACTCATAGCAGAGCCAATTTTTATCTTGAGTTCCTCCGCCGTTCTTTCTCCGATGAGAACATTTTGTTTCTTTCTTATGTATTCAATAATAGCATTATCAAAATCGTCACCAGCTGTACGACATGACTTCGCAGTAACAATATCACGATATGAGATAACAGCAACTTCAGTTGTGCCACCACCAACGTCAACAATCATACTTCCGACAGCTTCTGTTACAGGAAGACCTACTCCAATAGCAGCTGCTAATGGTTTGTGTATGAGTGAAGCATATTTAGCACCTGCATCTCTTGCTGCATCGTGAACAGCCTTTCTCTCAACCTCTGTAATACCCGAAGGAACACAGATAAGAACTCTTGCTCTTACAAATGGTGTACGATTAATTACTTTTTTTATAAACGCCTTAAGCATATCTGACGTAATTTCAGAATTGATAATGACACCATCTTTTAAAGGTTTAACTGCAGTAATCGAACCCGGTGTTCTACCAATCATATCTTTCGCTTCATCACCAACAGCAACCACTGTAGGGGGATTAGCTTTTTCATTAACGGCAACAACTGATGGCTCACGAAGTACAATTCCTTTTCCTTTAAGATAAACAATCGTATTGGCGGTGCCCAAGTCTATACCGATATCCTGTGCAAACAACATTTCCAACATCTCCCGAATATAAATCTATAATAAAGTCTTGAAAAAATCATTTATAATCTATTTTATTATAACAAAAAAGCAGGTGTTATACAATACCTGCAGAAGAAAATTCATATTAAATTCAAAAAAAGAAAGCGCCCATCCTATTGGACAGACGCTTTTTCATTATGTCGGCATTACCTATTTTCCCGGGCCGCTTCCAGCCAAGTATCTTCGGCGCGAATGAGCTTAACTACTGTGTTCGGGATGGGAACAGGTGGACCCTCACCGCAATCAACACCGACTCACGAAACACTTTATCTCGTGAACGCAAGAGATATTTTAACAGAACATAAAACAAAATGCAAGTATTTTTTTAATATTTTTTCATTTTTTTACATTTTATACAAATACTGCATCTAAAATCATAGTATATAAGCTAAAATACACAAACATAGACAAAAAGCAGGGATTCAATCCCTGCTTCTGTTATCATTTCTTATTAATTTTAGAAATATCAATTATAGTATTTTCATATCCCTTTTCAGGAGAAACCGCTGAACAAACAACCATTGTGTCGTTGATAAATGTAATGTTTGTATGTTTTGAGAAGTTTGTATCCTCGTACTTTGTACAACTACCTGATTCCAGATTGTAAATATAAAGCTGATAATCCACCACATTTTTTACTGTACCAAGAACTATAAGATTTTTTCCATCAGCACTTACAGTAATAAATTCAGGCTCTATCATTTTAAACTCTGCAAGTTTTGTTTCACTGCCGGATTTAACATTGTACAACCTTCCGCTATTCTTTTCCAGGATATATTCGTTACAGCAAAGATAATTCATATTGAAATCACCTTCAAAAGTGAATACAACTGTTTCTTCTTCGCCATCTTTCCTGACAACATTGAATCCTGTTTCTGTAGCTCTCATATATACTATCGCTGTACCATCAACAACAACATAGCTTCCATACACATCTTCTGCAAAAGAATATTCTTTTGTTCCCTCTTTCACAAAAATGTCCTTTTTGCCACTGATTGCTTCATATTTTCTTGTAGTAAAGAATGGTATCTTTCCGTCAGATGTCATATAAGCTTCGTCTGTAAGCACACTGAAGCCTGCAGCCTTTTCCAAATCAGTTTCGGTATTGCTGAGGAATCTTGTTGTTTTTCCTGTTTCCAATTCAACAACAAAACTATCTGCCCATCTGCTATTGCCTTCAGACAAAACGTTTGTATCCGTTGTAGCAAGAAGAAGTGCTTTTCCTTCTTGTTCATACCCCTTTGGCAAATTTGTCAGTTTGAACACAACTTTCTTATAAGAAATGTTTTGTTCATTACTGTAAAATCCCATTCCGAAAATGCCGTCTTCGTTCTGAACATAATCCACAGTTACATTGATTTCATCCTCACCCATTTTCATGGTTGCTGATACGTTTCCTGTTGGCTGTGATACTTTTATTTTTTTATCATCATATTGATAATATTGCACCACATTTTCCGGTAACCACGAATAAAAAATGCTCTTTATATCGGACTGCATATATTTTGCCGATACATCCTCCCTGTCAACACGAAGTTCTGAAAGATTTTTCATTTCCGTTACAGGCTCTGTTGGTTCCTGCTCTTCATTAAGCATAGGAACAAATTTCACACATACAAATGCAACCGCAATCACGAGTGTAATCAATATAAGTACAAATGTGATATGGTCCTTTTTTGTTAACTGTTCTTCAAAAGCAGCATCCTTGTTTTTAACTTTTGGCTCTTTTGATTTTTTCTCTTTGCTTTTCTTTTCTTTAACCGGCTTAGGTTCCTTTGTCTTTTCTTTCTTAACCTTTTTCTCTTTAACAGGTTTTGGCTCTTTCGACTTTTTTTCCTTAACCTTTTTTTCTTTAACCGGCTTTGCCCCTTCTGTTTCTTCTTTAACAGCTTCAGGTTCCTTTATCTTTTTCTCCTTAACCTTCTTCTCTTTAACAGGTTTTGGCTCTTTCGGCTTTTTTTCCTTAACCTTTTTTTCTTTTGGTGCCTTTTGTTTCTTCTTTTCTGCCGGTTTATCAAGAGACTCTGTTACTTCTTCCTCTTCTTCAAAAAGGTTTAAGCCAAATTTTTTCTTACTTTCTTCTTCAACAGGCTTAATGCTATCCTCATCAATTGTCTGATATTTATTAAAAAGGTCTTTTTTATCTGCCAAAATAACACCTCCAAAAATCTATATTGAAATTATACCTTTTTTTTGTTTGTATTGCAACAAGAAAAAACAGGGGCAGAATTCTCCACCCCCGAAATTATTCTTAATTTTTGTTAAGCGCAGCAAAATTTTCTTTATTTGAAGTATAAAGTTTCTTGAACACTTCAAAATTCTTATCATAAATTGCCTTGTTTTCCTTATTTGGAATATATGTATTTACAGCAGGGATAAGTTCTTTTGCATCCTGAACTCCGGAAATGATACCTGCATTAACCGCAATAAGAACAGCCGCACCAACCGCGCCAACATTCTGAGGACTTGCAACAGTTTCAACAACTCTTCCTGTACAGTCAGCAAGAATCTGACTTGTAACCGCTGAAAGAGCACCGCCACCGACAAAACGAATGGTATTTGATGTCTTGATTTTCTTATCCTGTGTTTCAATGAACCAACGAAGATGGAAACAAACGCCCTCTACAACCGCACGGATAAGTTCAGTTTTACCTGTATCAAGACTGATATTGAAGAACATTCCTCTTGAATTAGGGTCTTCAAACGGACAACGATTACCATGAAGCCAAGGAGTGAAAATTACTCCACCACTGCCGGCAGGAATTGAATCAACAACAGCCATCATATAGTCATAAAGATTTGTGTAAACAACTTCACGGTCAGCATCCTTAAGCTTCAAATCATGCTGTTTATCAAGATAAAGGTCGATTTCATCAAGAGCAAGATGATCCTTAACCCACTCAACACATTTACCTGCAGTTTCAAGTTCTGCAAAATAGTTATAAATACCGTCAGCAGCACCAACAACAGCTGCAATCATAGCATTTGCATCAACAATACTCTTATCAACAACAGTTGAAACCCAACCCGATGTACCCTGATAAACATGAGTATCGCCAAGTCCTGTAGCACCGGCACCAACGCCGATAAGTGTAGCGTCACCGCCACCGCCAAAAACAGAAATTCCTGATACAAGGCCTAATTCTTCAGCCTGTTTTGCACGAAGAATACCGATTTTTTCTGTACAGTCAACAATTTTTGCAAGGTGTTTCATATCAACGCCAAGCAATTTACAGATTTTTGGGCTCCAGCACTTCTTTTTGATATCATAAATCAAAGCACCGAAAGCAGAGTCCTTTGTCATTACAAATTCACCTGTCATACGGCAGATAAGATATTCTTTAACATCAAGCCACTTATGTACTCTCTTGAAGTTTTCAGGTTCGTGTGCTTCTGTCCACTTGTATTTCCATACAGGGTCCTTAACACTGGCAGCAACTGCGCCGGTTATCATAAGAGATGGTAAAAGTTTGAAAATGTTTGCCCCTGCAATCTGTGGTCCGTATGCAATACCCTTTTTAAGTTCTTCTGTTGCTCTCTGGTCCATATAACTGAAAGCACGACGAACATGTTTTCCGTCCTTATCTACAAGGACCAAGCCCTGCATCTGTGAACAGAATGAAATGCCATAAATTTCTTTAGGGTCAACACCTGATTCAGCAATAACCTTCTTTGATGTTGAGCACATTGCTGCCCACCATTCATCAGGGTCCTGTTCAGCACCACCATTAGGCATAATATAAAGTTTATAACCCTCGCTTGCCGCAGAGATAAGTTCAATAGTCTTTCCTATTTTGAAAAGACAAGTCTTAACGCCTGTTGTCCCTATATCAAAGGCAAGAGCATAAATTTCTTTTTCCATTTTCCTTTTCTCCCTTATATAAATAAAGATTTATTTAGAATTTATATATTGCATTTTAACATAATAAAATTAAAATGTAAAGTTATGATTTATATATGTCACTCTGAACGAAGTGAAGGGTCTCTTTTTTAGATTCTTCGTTTCACTCAGAATAACTTTCATTCATCAATTTCATTTCTTTTCTAAATACAAAGAAAAATACAACTGATGCAGTAATTATTGATATAGCATCAGAAACAGGCTCTGCGAGGAACACTGCAAAAACCTTGTTTTCAAAGAAATTCGGCAGAATATATATAAGAGGTACTAAAAGAATTACCTTTCTCAGACAAGCAATAAAAAGTGATGCTTTCGCCTTACCAAGAGCAATAAGTGTCTGCTGAACTGCCATCTGTATTCCAAAGAACAACAAAGCACAACCGTAAAGACGAATTGTCCATGTTGCTGTTTCCATAAGTTCAGGATTATCATTAAAAATTCTGATAAAGAGTTGCGGAAACAGTTCAATAGTCATTCCGAATACAAAAATATATGAAAAACAGATAATTAAAAATGCTTTGAACGCCTTTTTTACTCTATCAACATTTTTTGCACCATAATTATAACTGATTATTGGCTGTGCACCCTGACCGATACCCTGAGCAGGAACCCACACCATCTGGAAAATAGTAGTACATATTGTCATTGCTCCTACTGCAATATCTCCACCATATTTTTGAAGTGATGAGTTGAACGCTACATTTATTACTGCCTCTGTGGCACTCATGACAAAAGGTGAGATGCCAAGAGCCAATACCGGTAAAAGAATTTTTGCAGATGGCAAAAGGTTTTCTTTTTTTATTCTGAGCTTTGTCTTTTTGCCAAGTAAAAAGAATAATACCCATACAGCAGAAACTGCTTGAGAAATAATCGTTGCAAGTGCAGCACCACGAACACCCATATCAAAGCCGAAAATAAATATGGGGTCAAGAATAATGTTGCATATGGCACCGATAAGTACCGTTGCCATACTGATTTTTGTAAAACCCTGAGTGGTAATGAACATATTAAGACCCAAGGAAATCATTACAAAAACAGAACCTGACACATAAATCTTCATATATGGCAAAGCGTATATAATTGTACTTTCACTTGCACCGAAAAGCATTAAAAGTTTTTCACCGGACAATAGAAAAATTGCTGTGAGAACTATCGACAACACCACAAGTAGCACAAAGCAGTTTCCGAGAATTTTTTCTGCCTTTTTAACGTCGCCTTTTCCCATTTCAATAGCAGCACGAGGTGCACCACCCTGAGCCACAAGCATAGTAAATGCAGTAATCAATGAAATTACGGGAAAACACAGTCCCACACCTGTAATTGCCATTGTTCCCACATCTTCCATATGACCGATATAAATTCTGTCAACAGTGTTATATAGAAGATTTACTACCTGAGCAAGAATTGCAGGAATACTTAGTTTAATTATCAGACTCCACACGGATGTGGTAGCCATTTGTTGTGATATATCTTGTTTTTTATCCATTTTTTCACCTGATTAGTATCTTTTTAACAGAGTACTTTTGTAGGGGCAGGTCTCCGTGCCTGCCCGTGATTATTGAAAATACAAATGATAATCACCATTTGCCTTTTCTTCAATATCCTGCTCTGTTGTAAAACTTATCATCACTTTTTTATTTAATAAGCTTTCCATAATATTATCAATTTGTTCTTGCACTTCGTTTGCATAGGTTATTTTTTCAACAGCCTGCATTTTTGTTTTTTCAACAGCCTCTTTCGGATAGCCTTCATCAAGAAGGTTTTGTGTTGTTCTTTCTGTTAATTGTTCGCACAAACCATTCTCTTTTGCTAATGCCAATTCATCATTAGTATTGAACAAATACCAGATTACCAGATTGTTTGGTGATATATCAACCGAGCCATAAAAGAAATGTCCCGAAATTTTCGGTATGCTGTTTTCAATTTCTTTTACCGTTTTATTTACTGCTTTTTTGATTTTTCTTTCTAATCTGAATTTTTCAAACATATTAGACTCCTTACGGGCAGGCACGGAGACCTGCCCCTACAAAGTTTGATGCTTTGTTTAAGTATTATTTAACCAAATAAATATATTTTTCTAAATAATCTTTTATTTCATCTTTTGTTATGTATTCCGTCAAACAACCTGCTCCCGTAACACATTTACCACCGGTAATGTTACCGGCTAAAATGCATTTTCTAAAATCAAAGTCATTATAAAGACCATAAATGAAGCCCGAAAGAAATGCATCACCTGCACCCGTTGCATCGACACAAGCAAATTCATCAATATTATCAATTATGAAATAATCCTTATCAAAGCCTGCGCAACCATCTTTTCCAAGCTTCACAATAGGTTTCTCGAAATAATCTCCAAGAATCCTGAGTGCTTTTTTATAATCTCTTGTGCCTGTCAGTTTTTCAGTTTCATCAATGTTAGGAGTATAATAATCGGCAATTTCGATTAAATCTTTGTGTTTCCGGAAAGACATATCTTCACTATATCCCGTGTCAAGAACTAAAATTGTGCCTTCCTTTTTCAACTGTTTATACACAGGCAGAAGTTTCTCCTGCATAGCCACAATCTTTGCACCTTTTAGAGTATTATAGATTTTTTCAAGCATCTCATCAGAATATGTTTCAGTGCCACCATAGGACACAAAAGTCCTGTCCGTGCTTGTAATTATCGCAGAAGTCACATTCAGCGGATAATTTGTGCTTTCAAAGATTTCATAATCAGTTCCACTTTTTATAAGTTCGGTTTTTGCAAACTCTGAAAACATATCGTCACCTAAAAAAGTACCGATTTTCGCAGGAACACCAAGTCGGGAGCAATTTATCATTGTTGCAGGAAGTCCACCACCAAGACAGACTCTGAAATCTTTTGAATAGATTTCTTCACCTTCATAAGGAATACGTGGCATTCCCGAATAAAGCAAATCAATGTTCAGTTTTCCGAATGCTGCAACAAAACTCATTTCCATTCTCCTGTAAAATCTTTGTTTAACTCAATATATTCATCGACTAATTTCTCTGCAAGCGAGTATGAACCCACCAATGGGTGCAGATACAGACAATCAACTGCACTTTCTCTGTCACAATTTATAATTGCCTTTGATGCAAGTCTTTCATAAGCCTTGACTCTTGTTATAATCTCTTTGTTTTCAAAAGGCACATCACCTATTGCAATCGGCGTTACCTTGCCATCTTTTATTTCGCAGGAAATCTCAACGGTATCATTTTCATCGAGGAAATCAATAGCTTTGTTGTCATTTGGAATACAAGCTATCATCCTGTTCTTTTCTGTTGAGTTCATTGCATCGATTATTCCCAGAGCAACGCCTGCATAGCCACCGTCATCAGGTGCATACATATCAAAATGCCATGTTGAATTTCTCTTTTCGCCTGTTTCACTTGCCATATATGAATTTTCACGAAGGCCATAGTAATAATCAAAGATTTCCAAGGCTTTCTCAAAATCATTTTCAATATCAACTTGCGACAATTCTTCCGTCATCTTCTCGTTAATGTCCGCAATCTGCTCACCGCGAGTACACTCTGCGTTAAGAATATTCTCAACAGCTTTTTCACGATTATAGAAATAGTACATATATTCATTGGGCACATACTGTTTTCTAATTAAGAAATCTTTGCTGAAATATCTCAAATCCGTATTTTCGTAAGCCTTATCATCGCTTACAATTTTTGATGTAATATCAACACCATCTGCTTTGATATACTTGAAGAAAGACAAGTGATTAAGTCCGTAGCAAAGTGCTTCAAGATGATTTTCAGGATAACCATAAAGTTCTTCAAAACGACGTAACATTCCGCTTGGTGCATCACAAATGCCGTATGTGAAATCATATCCCATATCACGAAGTGTCTGGGACACGACACCGGCAGGATTTGTAAAATTAAATACCATAGCACCCGGTTTTGCATACTGTTTAACCAATTCACAGTATTCTTTCAAAGCAGGAATACTTCTCATCGCAAAAGAAAATCCCGCTGCACCTGTAGTTTCCTGACCAAGAATACCCAAGTTGAGTGCAATTCTCTCGTCACGGCAACGCATTCTGTCGCCACCTGCACGTATTGTTGTAATAATGTAATCTGCATCTTTTATGGCAGTTACTCCGTCAGTTGTCAATGTGAAATCCAAAGCAGGACAAAGACGGCGAGAGACTTCTCTCACCATCTTGCCATATATGTTTAATTTTTTCTCGTTGTTATCCATAAAGACAAGCTCTTTTATGCCCATCTTTTCTGCTCTGCCCGCAATACTTTTTGCAAGGAACATTGAACGGACTCCGCCGCCACCGATAACTGCAAGTTTCATAATATTCACCTATTAAAGTACATCAAATACGTTACTTTCACCTGAATCAAGGTTGAGTCTGAGTGTCTTGTCAACACCATCTTCTGTGAAGTCAAGACGAATCACATCGTCGTTCTCAAATTCTGCAAAATTAACCTTGTAATCCTTGTTCTTGAAGAAATCTTTGAGAACATCAATTCTGTTATCATCAAAGTCGCCGGCGTTATCTGAAACAAAGAGAACGTTACCACAAACAGAGTTAACTTTACCGTGAAGAAGCTTCTGTTCCCAATTGTAACCGATATTGATGTCACGAAGGAAGAATACGTCAGGGTCGTTACAGAATGCTCTGCCATCAAGATGATTACGGAAAATTGTATTTGTAATCGCATTCTGTGATGATGGAATTTCAGCATTAAATCTGATACCTGTTACGATAGAGTTTATGTTAAGACTCTTCTTAAGTTCAAATTTCCAGTTTTTGTTTACGTCACAGCTGATACGACAAGCGTCAAAGATACCCATACAAGCACCGAGAGGCACACCGCAACCGAGAATCCACTTGTCACCGCAAACTTCACGAAGGAAATCTACACCATCGCACATAATTTCACCACGGGTTTTGCCGTTTCTTGGTTCAATACACTGACTATAGAGGAAGTCAAGCTTAACCATATCATAGCCCCATACATTGAGTACTGTATCGAAAACCTTCTTTAAATACTCACGAACATCAGGATTGTAAATATCGAGTGTATATGCACCACCCCAACCCTGACAGCCAAGCATTTTCTTGCCTGTTTTGTTCCATCTTAAAAGCCAGTCAGGATGTTTCTTTGCAATGATTGAAGAACACTGAGCACTAAAAGGAGCAAGCCAGATACCTGCTTTATAACCTTTCTTGTGAATCTGGTCAGCAATATATTTCATACCCTTAGGGAATTTTTTGTGGTCAGTGATAAGCCAGTCGCCAACTGCGTGCTGATAACCATCGTCAACCTGGAAGATGTTAACCTCTTCGCTTGCTCTGTCAAGGCCAAAAAGGTCACGCATAATAATATCTTCGCTGATATTCTGGAAATAATTATACCATGATGTATACCCTGAGAGATGCTGGATTGCAGGTTTCTTACAACCAACAAAATCAAAGAAATACTTATCCATTACTTCATCCATATCGCCTTCAATAATAGCGATATCAAACATTTCGTATTCCTGACCTGCTTTGAGACGAAGACCCTCAACATCCTTCTTAATTCTGAACTTTTCGTCGTTCATCTGGACTTCAAAGATTGTAAAGCCCTTACGCTCACTTCTTGAGCCGTAAAGTTTGATTTCTCTTTCACCTTTTTCACGGAAATAACAATATGTATAACCATGGAAAAAGCCTTTTTCACCATATCCCTTTGCAAAATGGTAGTCACCTGAAAGACCAGCAAAATGAGCTGTAAACTTTGTTATTTTTGCAGGCTCAAAAAGTCCGTCAAAAGTATCTTTCTTTGAGAATTCACGAGATGTTGTCCAAGCCTGATAACCATTTGCATAGAAAAGGTCATCATCGTCAAAATCCTTTTCATATTCAACTACAAGACTCTGCATTTCAAAGTCTTTTTTTGCTGTGAGTACACCCTTGATGCCATCGTCTTTCTTTTCATACTTAAATGAAAAATATTCGTTGTCAAAACTGTTACAACGAGCAACTGCACCATTTTCATTCAATTCAGCATAAAACTTACACATGGAAAAATCCCCCTATAACATATATACATTGTCATTTTAGCATATACACCGGACAAAAGCAACACAAAATCAATTAAGTTAGCAGGTGACTTCTGACTTTTTTTGTGGTATAATTAACACAATATATTTTTGGTGGTGTTTTTATGTCAGACTACGCTGTGCCTGCAAAAACTCAGAGTGGAAAATATCTTTTTGCTTATTTCGTGGGCAACAAGCCCATAGAAGAAAGAATTCACTTTGCTGTAAGTGAAGACGGATATAACTTCTTCGCACTCAACAACAACGAGCCTGTAATTATCCAGACAAAAGGTAAAAAATGTGTCCGTGACCCTTATATCGTGAAAGGCAATGACGGATTTTATTACATTGTAGGTACAGATATGAAAAGCGAAGCAGGATGGACTTCCAATCACGCACTTGTCACTTGGAAATCAAGCGATTTAATCAACTGGACGGACGAGACAATCATTGACATCCGTGATTTCGGTGGTGATTTTGCCACAACCACAAGAGCGTGGGCACCACAGGCAATATGGGACGAAAAAGCAGAAATGTATATGCTTTATTGGGCACATTCCGACGAAAAAAATGATGTTGCACAGATGTACTATGCACATACAATCGATTTTAAAACTATAACTGAGCCAAAACTTTTATATGAGCGTCCGGGAATCCAGACAATCGATGGTGATATTGCCTTTAACGAGAAAAACGGAAAATATTATCTTTATTTCAAGCACGACGAGGACCAGACAATTGCTTATACAACAAGCGAAAATCTTACAGGACCTTATACGGATGAATCAGTTGTTGTTTCTCTTGCAAAAACAGGCGTTGAGGGCAGTGAAATCTATAATATTACCGGCACGGACCAATGGGTTATGATTATGGATGAATACAGCACCGACAATTTCTTTATGCAACAGACTAC
Organism: Candidatus Fimenecus sp.; assembly: GCA_045579305.1. Taxonomy (GTDB): domain Bacteria; phylum Bacillota; class Clostridia; order Oscillospirales; family Acutalibacteraceae; genus Fimenecus. The sequence continues at coordinate 18,604 of JAZNLY010000106.1, forward strand.
GGATTTTGAAAATTTCTTGCCTGTAAATCCAGAGGATTACAGTATGAAGTTTTTCCCTCGACACGGCGCAATCACATCAATTACTGATAAACAATATGAAAATCTGATAAGACATTTTGGGAAATAAACCAAAAAAATAAAGACAGGATTTAACTCCTGTCTTTTGCTTTTAAAGTGATTTAATTTTTGCTATACAGTCCTCGCAGATATCCATTTCCTTGTTGAGATTTTCTTCTACTCCACAGATTTTACAACAAGGAGAAAGCTTTTCAATAATTATTTTCCCATCTTTTTCTGTAATACGGACTTCTGCAAGGTCATCTATTCCTGTCTTTTTTCTGTATTCGGCAGGAAGCACAATTCTTCCCATGTGGTCTAATTTTCGTACAAATTGTGTCATATTTTCCACTCCTCTACCACTTTTGACATATTCTACCATATAATCTTATCACAAATTTGTCGAAAAAGGTAGTGTTTTAGAAAACTTTTTTATTTTTTGTGTTTATTGAAATACTTTATAGAATATGGTAAAATATCTAAAATTATTTTTTCAGGTGACAAATTTATGGATTATTATTTTTCAAAAAGAATCTCATCACTTCAACCATCAGCTATTCGTGAGATTTTAAAGGCAACTCAGGACCCTTCAATTATCCCTTTTGCAGCAGGAAATCCTGATGCAGCATCATTCCCTATTGATGAAGTAAAGAAAATTTCAGCAGAAATATTTGAAACTGCTCCTATCACTGCATTACAATATGGTGTAACAGAGGGTTATAAGCCTCTTATTGACAGACTTACAACTTTCGTTAAAGAAAGATACAATATCGGAAAAGATTTTGACAGTCTTATTATTTCATCAGGTGCACAGCAGGTTATGGACCTTGCTACAAAAGCGCTTTGTGATTTAGGTGATACAGTTATCTGCGAATGCCCATCATTTATCGGCTCACTTAACTGTTTCCGTTCATACGGTTGTAAATTGGCAGGTGTTCCTGTTGAAGCAGATGGTATGAATATTGAAGCATTGGAAAATGCTATTAAAAATGCTGAAAATCCAAGATTCATTTATACAATACCAAACTTCCAGAATCCATCCGGTGCTACAATGAGCCTTGAGAAGAGAAAAGCAGTCTATGAACTTGCTAAAAAATACAACCTTCTCATTCTTGAGGACAACCCTTATGGTGATTTGAGAGTTTCAGGCGAAGACATTCCATCAATCAAGAGTTTTGACGAAGATGGTATTGTTATTTATGCAGGTTCATTCTCTAAACTTTTAGCACCCGGTATCCGTGTAGGTTATATCGTTGCACCATCACCAATTATCGCAAAAATGACGGTTGGTAAGCAGGCCGCAGACGTTCATACTCCTGTATTTTCACAGATGCTTGTTGATAAATGGATGGAACAGAATGACATTGAGGCTCATATAGAAAAAATCCGTGACATCTATCGCAAAAAGTTAAATCTTATGTGTGACCTTATCGACAGTGAGTTAGGTGATTTCGTAAAATATGTTCGTCCTGAAGGTGGACTTTTCGTGTGGTGCGAGTTGCCTGAAAATGTAGATATGCTTGATTTTGTTAAAAAATGTATTGAATATAAAGTTGCTGTTGTACCCGGCACTGCATTTATGATAAATGATGAAAAGACAAACTGTTTCAGAATGAATTTCTCAACACCTTCTGATGAAAAAATCACAGAAGGTATGAAAAAACTTGGTAAAGTGAAGGCTGAATATATTGGATAAGAAAAACTATACCCTTACTGACATATCCGTCATAAAAAAGGTTATGACTGACCACGATGTTACCTTTTCAAAAGGATTAGGTCAGAATTTCCTTGTCAACCCTACTGTTTGTCCCCGAATGGCTGATGCTGTAAGGGAAAGCACAGACGGTAAGATTGGTGTGCTTGAAATTGGCGCAGGTGTAGGTGTCCTTACGAAAGAACTTCTCGAAAGATGCGACAAGGTTGTCTGTGTTGAACTTGATACAAGGCTTTTCCCTGTGCTCGAAGATACTCTTGCAGGATACGACAACTTAACTCTCATAAATGAAGATATTCTTAAAGCTGACCTTGAAAGTATTATAAAAGAACACTTTGAAGGAATGGAAATATTTGTATGTGCAAATCTTCCATACTATATCACCTCTCCCGTTATAATGCGCCTTTTAGAGGAAAAACTACCATTCAGTAAAATTGTAGTTATGGTCCAAAAAGAAGCTGCTGACAGACTTTGTGCGAAAGTCGGTTCAAGAGAAAGTGGCGCTGTTACAGTTGCAGTTAACTACTATGCACAGACAAAGAAACTTTTCGATGTTTCCCGTGGTTCATTTATGCCAAGTCCTAAGGTTGACAGTTGCGTAATTGAACTTGACCTGACAAAAAAAGGTAATTATGATGTTATCGATGAAAAAGTTTTCTTTAAAATGGTGAAATCAGCATTTGCACAGCGAAGAAAAACAATTCTCAACTCTGTTGCAAGTGGTATGGGAATTGAAAAGGAAAAGCTTGCTCTTGCCATCGAAAATGCAGGACTTTCTCCGACTGTTCGTGCAGAGGCACTTACTATGGAACAACTTGTTACACTTTCAAACAAGATATGCGAGGTAAAATAAATGAATTACAAGTATAAAACACGTGGCACTTGTGCACGTGAAATCTCTTTTGAATTAGAAAACGGAATCGTAAAAAATGTTTCATTCTACGGTGGATGCAACGGAAACCTTAAAGGTATCGCAGCCCTTATTGAAGGAAAAAAGGCAGAAGAAATTATTCCACTTATAAAAGGTATAAAATGCGGACTCAAGCCAACCTCCTGCCCTGACCAGTTAGCTCTTGCACTTCAGGAAGCTTTGAATGAACAGCAATAATCAATTTAAACCTGCCTCAAAAGTTGCAATTGACCTGCTCAACAGCAATGGTTTTGAGGCTTTTTTAATCGGTGGTAGCGTACGCGACTACATTATGGGATTGCCAATTGGTGATATTGACATAACCACAGTTGCCACACCACAACAGGTTAAAGAGGTTTTTAAGGACTTTCGCGTTATTGATACAGGCATAAAACACGGTACAGTAACTGTACTGATTGAAAATGAGCCTCTTGAAATAACCACATACAGAAGTGAAGGCACATATACTGACAATCGCCATCCTGATGATGTAACTTTTTCGCAAAGTCTTTCGGATGATGTTATCCGCCGCGATTTCGCAATGAATGCCATCGCCTATGATTTTAAAACAGGTTTTTGTGACCTTGTTGGTGGAATGGATGATATTAAAAATCAGACAATTCGTTGTATCGGTGATGCGGAAACAAGATTTCGTGAAGACGCCTTGCGAATTCTTCGTGCACTTCGGTTTTCTTCCGTGTTGGGATTCACTATTGAAGAAAATACAAAAGATGCCATTCACAGATGCAAGGATTTGCTTGAAAATATCTCTGCAGAGAGAATTCGTGAAGAATTCACGAAACTTATCTGTGGTAAAAACGCATATAATGTGCTTCAGGAATTTTCTGATGTTATAACTGTCTTTATTCCTGAAATGGAAGCATGTATTGACTTTGAGCAAAAAAATAAACATCATTGTTATGATGTTTATACTCACTCTCTTAAAGCAGTAGAAAATAGTCAACCAAACCCTGTAATTCGTCTTTCGTTGCTTTTCCACGATATAGGAAAACCGCTTGTTGCTCACTTTGACGAAAAAGGTGAACAGCATTATTACGGACATCCGAAAAAAAGTGCAGAATTGACAGAGATAATTATGACAAGACTTCGTTTTGACAATGACACAAAAAACAAGGTTGTTCCTCTTGTTACTTTTCACGATTCACCAATAATGGTCAATGATAACGTTCTTCCTGATAGGAAAAGGTTAAAAAGAATAATGTCACAAATTGGAAAAGACTTAATTTTTGATTTAATGCATATCAAATATTGCGACAATTCTGCTCAAAAGCCTGAATATTTCCGTGGTGATGAGTTTTACAAAAAAACTTATGATATGATAAACGAAATCCTTAATAAACAAGAGTGTTTTTCAAAGAAAGACCTTAAAATTAATGGTAATGACCTGATTTCAATGGGCTTTAAAGGTAAAGAAATCGGTAAAATTCTTGATAAAGTTCTGGAACTTGTCATAAATGACACTCTTAAGAATGATTACAATGATATATGTAAGTATATTACTTCTCAAAGCCATAGAATGCTTGACAAATCCTAAATAAGTTTTATAATTTTTATAGATACTGAATAAAGAAAGGAAAACAAATATGAAAAAAATATTATCAGTTTTTTTAGCAGTTCTTATGATTCTTGCAATTATTCCTGTGTTTGGAATTACCACATTCGCAAAAACTTCAGCACAACCACCGAAAATTTCATTAACATCAAATAAAACTGATGTTAAAGTTGGTGATATTATCACATTAACTGCTAGTGTCCCAAAGAACTCTAAATTATGTACGTTGACTTATGTGCTTAATTTTAATTCACAAAACTTCTCTTTAGTTGAAAGTTCTGTAAAAATGAACAAATTATTTGCAATGGAATCCACAAACACTTCAACTCCCGGAAGAGTCGCATATGGCGGTATAACATCAGAACAGATTTCCGATGAAGGTGGTGTTGTATTCACTCTTCAGCTTAAAGTTCTGAAGTTACCAGGTACCATCACTGCAACTGTTAAAGAAGCATATGAGAACAATGGAAAAAACCCAGAAATTAATGTTACAAGTGACTATAGTCAATATTCAACAAAGAGTTTATCTTTCTCTGCTACCGGAAGTACAGAGCCTGAATCTTCATATAATATCGATATCAAGCAACCTGATTCAACAACTGTAAAATACAGAAATTCAGTTGTTCTTTATGCAGAAGCTGCAAAAGGAATTCCAGCCGGTGGTAGAGTTGAATGGACCGCTGACAACGGAAACTTTGAAATCGTTTCACCTACCAATAGCAAGGAACTTAAGATTACATCAATGAAAAAAGGTAATACAACTTTTACTGTAACACTTTATGATGCTAAGGGTAAGTCTGTCGCATCTGATTCCATTGAAATGAAGTCCAAGGTAGGGTTCTTTGATAAACTTATTTGGTTCTTCCGTGACCTTTTCAGTAGAAAAGCATAATCAACTTCAATAAACTTATGGTTAAGAGCAGACATTTTTTGTCTGCTCTTTTTTTGAAAAAAATCCTCATCTTCTTGACTTTGTCTGTATTTTTTTTTATAATCTTCTATACACTATAATAATATAAACAGAAAAGGAGATATTGAATATGAAAAAAATCTTATCAGTTTTCTTAGCAGCACTTATGATTTTTGTCATGATGCCAACAATTTTTGCAGAATCTACTCCTGTTATTACAACTTCTGTTGACAAGACAAACATCAAAGCAGGTGATGTCGTAACTGTTTCCGTTAAGGTTTCTGCTGATTCTAAACTTTGTGCATTATCATATGAACTTAATTATAATCAATCCGAATTTGAACTTATTGAAGGTTCAGCCAGCTTAAAGGGTGTTTTTGGTTACGAAGCTGCAAAAAACAACATTTTATCAAGCGGAAATAACGTTTTTATGTATGCCGGTACTACAACCGAAAATATTACAGGCGGAGAAAAAACATTGTTGACTGTTCAGTTTAAAGCAAAGGGCTCAACCGGCAAACTCACTGCAAGAGTTACTGAAGCTTACACATCTACAGGTGGCGATGATTACACAAATGTCCTCGCATCTGTTGCTGCAGCATCATTCAAGAATATTTCTTTCAATGAAGTAAGCTACATCTGCATTCAGGAACCATCTGCAACAACAATCCGTTATAAAGATGGTATCGTTCTTCACGCTACCATTGAAAAACCTCTTCCTGCAGGTTCAAAAATCGTGTGGAGCTCAAATAACGAAAACTTCAAAACAACAGTTTCTGCTGATGGAAAGAGTTTCACAATCATTTCAGACGCAAAGGGTACAACAAGAATTTCTGCTACTCTTTACAGTAAAACTAATACTGTTCTCGATGCCGATTCAGTTGAAATGACATCAAAAGCAGGTTTCATTGATAAGATTATTGTTTTCTTCCGTAGCTTTTTCTATGACCCAGAAATTTTACCACAGTAAAAAATATATGCATAAAGCCAACACAGAATTTGTGTTGGCTTTATTTTTTTGCTTTTATTTATTTTGTATATTCTGCTTTGACTGCATTCATTACTTTTGATGCAATAGGAACAGCACTTGTTGTTGCCGTTGTTGTATCCTCCACAACAACAATAATAGAATATGGGAAATTTGCAAGTTGAGAATAACCTACAAAAAGAGCGTTAGGATTTGCATTCTTATCATCGCTTACTTCAGCTGTTCCCGTCTTTCCACACATCTTCATTCCAGGAAAAGCAGAATCACCATACTGATTGCTGACATTTGAACGCAGGATGTTATTAAGTTTCTGTGCTACAGAAACATCAAAATAGGAGTCCATGGTTTTTGTCTTTTCAAAAAAGACTACTTCACCTTTCGGATTCTTTATCTCACTCACAATATAAGGTGAAACAGGCGTTCCGTTATTAGCTATTGCAGACACTATGGTAAGCATCTGACATGGATTAATGAGAGTTGTGTACTGACCGATTCCTGCCCACCCTATATCAAGTTTTGAAGATTCCATCAAGCTGATTTTACTCTTTTTGCAATTTATTTTGTCACTGACAACGATGCTTTCCGTATTAAACCCTAGCCTTTCTGCCGTTGCTGTGAGTCGTTCCGCTCCCAACACATCTGCTATTTCGGCAAAAGCACAGTTACAGGATTTATTCATTGCTGTTTTAAAATTTATTCTTCCGTGAGTGCCATTACAGATAACATACCCTTCACCTATCTGCACTTTTCCTTCACAGTTAAAGGTGCGACTGTAAATGTCAGGTATATTTTCAATTGCACATGCAGCAGTAATAATTTTAAAAGTAGAGCCCGGAGTGTAAAGTCCCGAGAAAAATCTGTTCAGATATATTCCTTCGTATTTGCCTGTTGTGTCGGTGGAAATATCAGAAGGTTTATTAAGCACGTCAAAGGTAGGGGCAGATACAACACAAACCAGTTCCCCGGTTTTATAGTTCATAACCGCAACAGTTCCGTTTTTACCGCCCAGTGCCTTATATGCTTCTTCACACACTTTAGAATTCAGAGTGAGCGTAATGTCGTTGCCTTTTCCATATCTTTTCAGATTATATACACCATCAACAAGAGTGTAGCCTGTCAGCTCATCCTTGAATGCCGTCTGAATACCATTCGATATATAACCTGAACTATCCCCGACAGTGTGAAGTGTTCCCGTCCGGATATTTTTGTTTTTATTATAAACCCTCACACCGTCTTTTGTTGTTACAAGGATGTTTCCGTTTATGTCCCTGATATCACCTGCAGTAGCCAGAGACCCCGATGCATAAAGATGTTTGTTCACCTTATTCATAGCCCAATCAGAAGAGTTTGTCACAAGGTTATAGAACAATAAACCACAACCTGCCAGAAAAAGGAGAATTATAGCGTAAAGATACAGTCCTCTTCGTGAGATAGACCTCATATACGAACACCTCCATATCTGTATGTGCTACGGTCAACCGCCTTGATGAATGCAAGAAGCATCCAACAACTGATAATACTTGAACCACCACGGCTGACAAAAGGAAGTGTGACACCTGTCAAAGGCAAAATATCATTTACACCAAAAACATTTAATGCAGCCTGGAACAACATAAGTGATGATGCCGCACAAGCACATATAGCATAAAATGTTGAACGTGCATATTTTGAGTGACGGATTGAGTAAACAAGTAATGCAACATACGAAAGCAAAATTGCACCTGCCATAATCATTCCGAATTCTTCGCAGACAACGCCAAAAATCAAATCCTCTGTTGCAGCAAAAACATCCCTCAGCTTTCCGTTACCAAGTCCGACTCCGAAAAGGCCGCCACTTGCAGAGTATATCATTGTTCTTGTCTGTTGATATCCGGATGTATCAAAATATTCCCAGACGTGACCATATGCTTCAAAACGGCTTGCAACATAAGGGCGGAATACAAGCACTAATAAACCACCCATAAGCGCGACTGTACAAATAAGTGCAATTGTTCTCACATCACCTGAACGCATAAATGAAATAACGATAAATGTGAAGAAGAATATCAAAGCAGTACCAAAGTCGTACATAAGAAAAAGCAAACCAACACAACCAAGAGCAAATATAATAAACTTTGTCAGGCTTCTGTTAGACTGTAGTTTTTCAAGTGTTGCTGCACCAACAAAAATAAAGGCAACCTTTACAATTTCAGACGGTTGAATTGATAATCCGCCTATATATATCCAGTTTTTTGCACCATTTGTAAAACTTGCAAATACAAGGGTAAAAGCAAGAAGTCCCACTGCGATGGCGGCAACAGGGACACGCACTGCTATACACAGCTTCAAATCTCTCATAAATACTTGCAACAAAACAAACCCGACTATACCTACGAGCACCGCAATAAACTGTTTAAGAACTCCATCAGGATATACGCTTGCAGTTATAGAAAGACCTATAGATGTAAGAAGAAAAGCAATCAACTCTACCTCAAATCCTCTACGTCTGAGAATCAGGCCTGTTCCGATAAAATACAAATATTCCACTAAAAGATATCCGCCGAAAGTAATCATAACACCTGTTTTGTACTCTTCAGCAACAGAAGTTATAAGTGTCAGAAAACATATGAGCTGAAATCCTGTTATAATTGCGAGCATAATATAAGGATTTACATTTTTACCTCTTGCTAAATTCATATTTTATCACCTGCCCTTTATTTGATATTTAAAGTCTTATCTTTCCTCGTACAAGAATGCAAAATCACCGATTTTTATAACATCCCCATCTAACAACTGAGTAATTCGGGTTACCGCCACACCATTAATAGTTGTTTTTGTAATTGTTCCCAGATGTTCAATATACCAGCTGTCGCCATCCCTGAATATTTCCGCCTGATTACGGGACACATACTGTGCCGGTAATTCAATATTGCATCCTCTTTGTCTTCCTATGGTAATATAATCACCACTGAGGATGAATTCACTTCCGTCAACAATGTTTGTAAGTCGATATGTAATCTGTTTTTTCTCTTTCTTATGAGAATAGTCATTGTTGCCATCGCTACCTATATAGAACTTCATAATTGCTGTACCGAAAGCAACTATATCTCCATCCGAAAGCTTTTCTGACTTTTCGATTTTGTCCTCATTTACATATACTCCGGTTTTTGATTCAGTGTCAAAAACGTAGAAACCATCTTTTCGTAAGGCTATAACTGCATGGGAACGAGAAACTGTAGAATTTGAGAACACGATGTCACAAAACTTACTTCTTCCTACAGAAGTTTCATAATAAGTTATCGGATATTGTTTGTTGTTCGACATATCCACAAGCACCGCATACACCTTTTTGTCAGGACGCAAACGGATAAGCGACCATACACAGTTAAGTATTACAGCGATAGCAAAAAAGCAAAGTATATATCGCAGAATATACTCTATACTTTCCAATTTCGTCCCTCCTTTGCATATATTATCACTATTATACACTATAGAATATCCTTTTTATGGTATAATGTCAACCGGAGTTAAAGTAATGTAATTATTTTTTAACTGTTCTGTAACAATTACAATCACCCTTGTTGACAGTGTTTTTTCTCAATGATATACTTAATTTATTCTAAAAATGAAGGATTGGTTTTATGTCAAAAATTAAAAGCTTCCTTAAATCATCAACATATCCTGCTTTGTTACTTGCTCTTTCCGTAGTAGGATTAATCATTTTTTACGCAGGAAGAATGCACTGGATTTTCATTGAGCTCACACTTGGAAAAGAAGGCTTTTTACACACACTTTTCCCAATCCTTGTTGCAAATACAGTTTTGCTCTGTATATTGACCCTTTTACAAAAAAAGAAAAATACCTACGACAAAAAATGGTATATCCCCCTATTGGCTTTTTCTTCTATAGTAACTCTTTTTGTTGTTATTTTTGCAATTGTATATGTAAATATTGCTCTTACAGGCGAAATGACACAAGCGTTTTTTATTTATCTGAAAAACTCATTACCTGTTGCAGCACTTCTTATTTTTGTTCCTTTTTCCATCTTGTTTTTACCTGATTTCAAGGACAAAACCAGAAAAGCTATAACTGCTGTTATTCTTACACTCACTCTTCTGGTGGGAATATTTAATATTTTTCCTGTTGTCCCATACAAAATCACATCTGCACCATCTGTTATTGATAACGGCAATGAATATAGCATTGTTTTTTCAACTAATAAATATGGAACAGGTTATGTTGAGTACAATTATAATGGAAAAGACTATAAGATTTTTGACGAATCCGGCGGAAGACTTAATTCTGATTCTAAAATCCATAGTATTAACATACCATATGAGCATTTGAGAAATAACACATATTCTGTCGGCTCAACTGAAGTGTTTGAACAATACAGTTACGGTAGCCATCGCGGAAAAACTGTAAATTCAGAAAAATACTCTTTTAAATACAATGATACTGAAAACCAGACCTTCCTTGTTGTTTCTGACTGGCATACAGAGTTAAAGGATGCATACAAAGCTATCAGTTATGTGGGTGAATATGATTCTGTGATTTTACTTGGTGACTCCACTCCGGGTGTTGATTTTGAAGAAGAAGTTGTAAGAAATATCATAGAATTTTCCGGTGAGGTTTCAAAGGGAACAAAGCCAATTATCTATGCTCGTGGCAACCACGAAACAAGAGGAGAATATGCAGGAAAAATTTTAGATTCGTTAGGTCTTGAAGAGTTCTACTACACAACTGATGCTGGTCCATACTCCTTTATTGTCCTTGACAGTGGTGAAGACAAAGATGATTCACATCCGGAATATGGCGGAATGAACAATTACGGACAATATCGTGCTGATATGATGGAATGGATGAAAACTGTTAATTTCGAAAACAAAAAGGTCATTGCAATATCACATTCCTGGACTCTCTGTGATGTGGAAGAAAGCCTCTCAGCAACTGGTTGGAACGAACTTGACAGAATTGGTGCAAGGCTTATTCTTTCAGGGCATTATCACCAGTGCAGACTTTTAGGCAGTACAAAAGCGGAAGACGAATTGTCAATGCTTTCTGCACATCCGAATATCATTGGATATATTGATGGTGGAAAAATGAATGGTGGTTTTGTAGCATCAAAAATGACACTTTCACCTGAAGGATTCACACTTGAAGCCTACGACAACAATGGTGAAAAAGTTTTAGATAAAAATTTCAAATGGTAAATAAAAAAGGAGTGTCACAAGACACTCCGATTTTTTATTTCATTTCTTCTGCTAATTTCTTAATCTGCACAATATTATCATCTTTTACTGCTGAATGAATTGTAACTACTGTTTCGGCAAATTCTAAATTCTTGCAAAGTTCAAATGCCTTTACAATTTTATTCTTTGCAACAGGTGCCCATGAACCATTTTCCACAATACCGATTTTACGATTTCTGTATCCACGCTCGGTAAGTTCATTCACAAACTCTCTCATAAATGGGAATAAATCACCGTTGTAGGTTGTTGTAGCAAGAATAATCTTGCCATATCTGAAAGCATCCTCGACAGCCTCTGCCATATCACAACGAGCCAAGTCATTTACGACAACTTTAGGACAACCTGCATTTTTAAGCTCTTCTGCCAAAAGCTCAACTGCCTTTTTAGTGTTACCATAAATTGATGTATAACAAATCAGTGTACCTTCACTTTCAACACCATAAGATGACCAGGTGTTATACAAATCAAGATAATATCCGAGATTCTCGTTAAGAATTGGTCCGTGTAAAGGATAGATTGTCTGAATATCAAGTTGAGCTGCTTTTTTAAGTAGAGCCTGTACCTGAACACCATATTTACCCACAATACCGAAGTAATATCTTCTTGCTTCACAAGCCCAATCTTCTTGTATATCAAGAGCCCCGAATTTACCAAAACCATCAGCAGAGAAAAGTGCTTTTTCTGTGCTATCATAAGTCATCATAACTTCAGGCCAATGAACCATTGGTGCTAAAATAAATGTCAGTGTATGCTCACCAAGGTTTAATGTGTCACCCTCACCTACTACAAGCCTTCTGTCAGCATAATCTGTGCCGAAAAATTTATTCATCATAACGAAAGCTCTGTCAGTTGCTACAATAGTAGCATCCGGATATGTTTTTGCAAATTCATCAATGTTTGCAGAATGGTCAGGCTCCATATGTTGAACGATAAGATAATTCGGTGATTTTTCACCAATTTCTCTTTTAATATTCTCAAACCATTCATCTTTAAATTTTGCATCAACAGTATCCATAATTGCGATTTTCTCATCATCAATTATATATGAGTTATACGCCATACCATTTGGGACTATGTACTGTCCCTCAAACAAGTCAATATTATGGTCATTTACACCAATATACTTAATTTTTGAATTTTCCATATCTTAAAAATCTCCTATCCTAATAATACGTCAAACGCAAGCATCAAACAAAATCCTGCTAACAACGAATATGTTGCTCCTCTTTCGCTTCCGTGTGCATGAGTCTCTGGTATCATCTCATCACTGATTACATAGAGCATTGTACCACCCGCAAAAGCCAAGGCAAATGGTAAAATTGCCGTTGAAACTGATACTGCAAAATACCCAAGCAAAGTACCAACTACCTCAACGATTCCTGTAACAATCGCAATTTGAAATGTCCTTCGATGACTTATTCCTGCAGCAAGCATAGGCGCAATAATCACCATACCCTCAGGAATATTCTGCAAAGCAATACCACCTGCAATAACAATAGCATCCGTCATATTTCCTGTACCGAATCCGACACCTGCTGCAATACCCTCAGGCAGATTGTGAATTGCAATTGCAATTACAAAAAGCAGAACTTTATCAAGCTGTTTCTGTGCGTCAGGATGAATTTCCGAATCAATGCCTGTAAGTTTATGAAGATGAGGCACAATTTTATCAATAAGATTTACACATAATGCACCACAGAAAACACCCACAATTGTTACAAGCAACGACATTTTTCCGCCATATTCAAGCGATGGCAGAATCAACCCGATTACCGAAGCAGCAAGCATAACACCTCCTGCAAACGACAACACAATATCACTGAATTTATGTGATATCTTTTTGAAAACAAAGCCGAAAAGTGCACCGATGACTGATGCCCCACCAACACCGAATGCGGTTAACAATACAACTTTCATATCATACTCCCGTTGTAGAATACTATTCATTTACATAGTATATGTATTATACCATAACTAATTGAAAATGAAAAGAGTGTACCATATTTTACATACAAACAATTTAACTATTGCATTTAAACAACTGATATGTTAAAATTTTCTACAATGTTGAAATATGTGGGGTATTTAATATGGCGAGAAAACTATTTTGCGAATATGGCCCTGTCTGCTATAAAATCTCCAAAAAGAAGGAAGCCTTCAAAAAGGATACAAAAGATTTTTTTCAGGGCAGAAAGTTTGCAACAAAAATTGATAAAAACAGTTTCGAACATATTTGGAAAGGTGATGCAAGAATTATTCTCAGAGAGCTTCATGGTGTTGATATGCAGCTCCAGGTTAATAAAAAAACGAACCTGATTCTTGCAGCCGAAAAACTTGACGGTATAGTTATCGAACCTGGTCAGGAATTCTCATTCTGGAACCTTGTTGGAGAAACTTCAGCAAAGAAAGGTTACCTTGAAGGCCTCGTTATCAACAACGGCAAATTACAAAAAGGTGTTGGCGGTGGCGTTTGTCAGATGGCCAATATGATACACTGGCTTGTTCTTCACTCTCCATTACAGGTAAGCGAACTTCACCACCATTCAGATGCTCTTTTCCCTGACTCAAAAAGACGTGTTCCTTTTGGTACAGGTACATCTGTTTGCTATAAGGCTGTGGACTACCGTTTCAAAAATACTACAGACACACCTGTTCAGCTCAGAATATGGGTTGACGACAATATGCTCTGCGGTGAATTACGCGCTTGCAAGCCTTTAGATGTTAAATACAGAATTTTCGAAGAGGATAATCACTATTCACGTGATACTGACGGTCTTTTTTATCGTAACAGTCGTATCTATCGTGTTACAACAAGCCGTAAAACGGGTGAAGAGGTTAATCGTGAACTTATTCTCAAAAACCACTCAAAGGTACTTTATGATTATTCACTTATACCTGAGGACGAAATTAGGTAAGAATAATGCTTGAAAAAATACTTGAGAATTTAAAGAGCAATAATCAATACATATGCTACAGTGATGGTGAAAACAGTTACACAAACACCGAGTTATACGGATATGTAAGTAATATTTACAAATATCTCCTTAATGCTAACCCTGAAAAGAAACCTGTTGCGGTTATCGGGCATAAAGATGTTTTCATGATAGCATCTTTCCTTGCTTGTTCCTTTGCAGGGATGGCATATATTCCTCTGGATGAATCCTTACCTGAGGGACGAATTGAAACAATATTGAATCAGGTTTCCCCGGCAGTTGTGATTGACAAGAATATTCAAACTGTTATGACAAGTGGAAATACTGACGATATTGATAATATCTATATGAAGGATTCCGATATTTATTATATTATCTTTACTTCCGGAAGCACAGGTGAACCTAAGGGTGTAAAAATATTATACCGCAACCTTAAAAGTTGTGTAAAATGGTTGGAAGACCTTTGTGGGAACGAAAAAAGCGTTATTATTAACCAGGCTAATTTTTCTTTTGATTTGTCCGTTGCGGACGTGTATATGTCTTTGGTTGAAAAATGCACACATTTTGTTCTTCCGAAATATGTACAGAATGATTATCCATTACTTTTCAAAAGACTGTCACAATCAAATGCAGATACAGCAGTAATAACCCCTTCTTTTGCAGAACTTTTACTTTTGGATAAATCATTCAATTCGGAGTTGTTGCCGAATTTCAGAACGGTTGTTTTCTGTGGTGAATCCCTCGGTAGCAGAACTGTTAAAAAGCTTTACAAAAGATTTCCTGAACTCAGGATTATTAATTGTTATGGTCCTACAGAATGTACCTTCGCCGTTACTGCCGCAGATATTACTCCCGAAGAAACAAATCTTGTTCCCATAGGATATCCAAAAAAAGATACTGCCTTATACATTGTCGACGATAACCTGAACGAAGTACCCGAAGGCGAAACAGGTGAAATAATAATCGCAGGTGCCAGTGTTGGTGAAGGATATGTTAAACCTGAGCTTAACGCTAATCGATTTTTCCGGTTCAAAAGTCAACCGGCATATGCAACAGGCGATATGGGTTATTGTAAAGATGGTTGTTATTATTGTCTTGGCAGAAAAGATAAGCAGATAAAGTACAAGGGTTATCGTATCGAATTACAAGAAATTGAAAATGCAGTTGAACGACTTGACGAGTGTGAAAACTGCACGGTCTGTCCACTGAAAAATCAATCAGGTTCTGTTCGTAAAATCTTTGCTTTTATACAACTAAGACGGGATTGTACAAATGATTCGAAATATATCGAAGAAAAAATAAAACAGATATTACCTGAATATATGATGCCTATAATCAGAATTGTTGATATGATTCCGTTGACTGTAAACGGAAAGGTAGATGAAAAGAAGCTAATGGAGGAATATGTGTGATGAAGGATGCGGTTTTGGAAATAATCAAAGATATTACAGGTTTAAACGAAATCGATGAAAATGCAGATTTAATCGACGATGGTATACTTGATTCCCTTGCATTTATTGAACTCATTAACGAAATCGACGATAGATTGAATATCGAAGTTCAGCCTACTCAGGTTCCTCTTGATGTATGGAGAAGTGCAGACAGTATTGTTGCTATGCTCGAAAATGAATAAAACTAAAATTTTATTAAAGGAAAAGCAAGTCACAAAAAGGTGACTTGCTTTTTTTACTTTGTCAAATACAATTCAAAAAAGCCGTTCATCAGAACGGCTTTTTTGGCACCCCCTGCGGGAATCGAACCCACAACTAATCCTTAGGAGATACCGAGGGAAATACAAGCGGCATCACTTATAATACCTAAAAATCCCCTGCTGTCAGGGGATTTTTAAGGTTAAGATGTTATCTTGTGTTACGCCATTACTGTTGATTTTATGATGTTTTAGCTCGTTTGATTAGCAAGCAATTAGCAAGAACGATGATTTTAGGGTAGAGGTTATATTCTTATATAATACTTTCAAGTTATCGCTTTTCACTCGTACTGTTATTTTGTTTTATAAAAACACTTTATTTTTATAAAGAATTGTGGTATAATATTTGAGCCAAACAAAGCAGAATAAGGAAAAGGTCAACTTTATATTACGGGGATATTATGCCCTTTTTTGGTTATCATCTGATATGAGTTCGGTAAAAACGCAACTCCACTCGGATGGTAACAAGGGTTTCCTTTTCTGTTTGAGCTTTGTTTGGCGACAATCGGGGTTGCGTTTTTCGGTGCGTGGCTTCGGTCACGCACTTTTTTATGCGGAGGATATAGGAATGGATGATGTAAGCAAATATATTAAAAACAAGCTAAATGAGTTTTGTAAAGAACACGATGTTCCCGGTAAGTTAAATAGGTATGATGGCGACATCCAAAAACAATGGAAAAAAGATCGTGAAAAAACAAAAATGCTCTGGCAAGAAATTATGACAGAATCAGATGTACATACCTATGTTGATAAATTTGTATATTCGGTTGAACGAGAAGTGAGTCTAAATACATCTTGTCTTGAAACATATGATACGGACTTAGCTTTATATCGTGCGGTATATGCAATTGAAAAAATGGCTCAGTGCTATAACAACAATAATTGCCAGTTTGATATGATAGATATAAACACGATTGATTCTATGTTCGAAAAATTGGAAAAAGCACACCGCAAAATGAAAGATGAACTTATGCGCAGAACAATGCGATAATATTTAACAACGAAAGGAGGAAAAATAATGGCTTTAATTAAATGTCCGGAATGTGGAAAACAAGTTTCAAATCAAGCAGGGGCGTGTCCTAACTGTGGATATCCAATTAGAGGAGGTGGCACAAATACCTCAACATCACCGACGATGCTTAAATTCACATCAAAAGACAGAAGCGCCAAGTTTGCTATTGTATGCGATGCAAAAACTGGCAGAGAGTTAGCAAGGATTGATAGAGAAACTGCTCGTTCTATCAACATCACGAAGCCGACCGAAATTACATTTACAGTGAGATTCACTATGCTAATGTCTTCAAATACAATTCACTACGTGCTTCAGCCTGGGAAGTGTTACGAACTCAAGTATTATAAGAAAACTCTTACTTGGGATGTCGGAATCTCAGAGGTATCGGCAATTGTGTAATGGTCAACATAAAGTTTGTTATTTGTAGTTAGAGAAAAATTTTCTTATGCTCTGATATATATAGACCGCAAGGCAAGTTGCCACCCGTCGTAAATTTCTTGATTTACGGCGGGCTTTATTTTGTAAGATAATAACTTTAACTGTTCTCGATGAATAAATGAAGTTTGTCTCCAAATGGTAAAAAGTCTATGGATGGAACATACGCCTGCGCAAATTAGCAGGATTTTGCAAAAAATCTGATTAGCAGGCGATTAGCAAAACGCCGATTTTCTGCTAATTTCCAGCTAATCGGGATATGTTAAAAGTTTGAGTTTATTCTGCTCTCCTTAAATAAGAAAACCCACTCAAAAAGATGAGTGAGCGAAGAAAAGTAAAAGTACCGAGAAACCTTGATTTCTCGGTACTTTTTGGCGCGCTTGCCCGGATTCGAACCGGGGGCGTTCCGCTTAGGAGGCGGACCCTCTATCCTGCTGAGGTACAAGCGCATATACGATATAATTCAAACAAATTACCATTTGCCTTTTTGCAAAGGTGTTTGTTAAAACACCCCCTTAGGAGGGATTTATTATATCCATTTAACTAAGGAGGCATATACAAGGCAGAGTTTTCTGCCTTTTTTGTAAAGCAACAAAATTTTTGGTCTTATTTTACTTTATAAAACTGTGACCAGTAATTAATCATCTGTTCAAAAGATTTTCCCTTTACCGTCCTTAAACACTCGGTCCTGTGTTTTTCATAATAATTGTATGTTTCATCAAAAACATCAATTCTTTTAACAAGGAACACATAGTCACCCAGCACAACCACGGATGCTGAACCGACTTTGATATTGGCAACTTCCTTATAAAATCCACTTGGGAAACTGCCGTCATAAAAAGAGTTAATAATAGTCTCGTTCACTGTTTTATTGGTAGTCTCTTCAATTTCACTACCTTCATTTATGAGTTCCGCTGACTTTGTAAATTCTTCGATAATTCCTGCTTCTTCTGTATCTGTCATAGGTATCATTGCACCGGTTTCATCAATATTGAACAGATATTCCGTTGCATATGAAATAGCTATATAATTCTGCTTGAAATACTTCTTCAAAAGTTCCTCACTTACAGGCTTTGGTCCATCCTGACCATAATAATATTCCAAAAGAATATCCTCATACTCATCCGACAATTCAATTTTATAAACAGTTTGTTTTGATACACCTGCATCCTTATAATGAAGACCATATAAGTGCCACAAATCATCAACTTCTTTTGAAAGTTTTGCTTTCTGTGAAGAAGTAAGTGTGAGATTTCTGTTATGAAATTCTGAATTTATTGTCACATATCTGGAAATCGATTTTTCTATTTCTTCTTTATTTCCCGTATGTAAATCGTCAAAATACGCATAAACCTCATTATCTATTTTTGTTCCGTTTACCTTGACTTTTGCCGGAGCTGAGCAGGAGGAAAAAGTTAATAAGCAAATAGTCACGACCATAATCAGTGTAACTATCTTTTTCATTACGCGTCCCCCCTTGACTCGAGATACTCTTTGTAGAGTTTTTCCTTTAAAAGTCTCTCCTCTTTTATAAGACGTCGTTCTTCCTTAACTGCTTCTTTATTTTTTCCGATAATTCCGTTACGCAAAAAGGCAACCAACAACATTGTGATTACTGCACCGATTGAGCAGCAAATAAAATCCACCATCGTATCCGTATTGCCCTTCTGGAGTGTCATGCCATAAAGGCTATCCATCGTAAACTCATATACTTCCCATCCGACAGCAATACCCAATGCAAAGGTTATTGAAAATAACGAAGACATGGCAGGACCTAAATCTCCACGCTTACGATAAATGATATTTGCAAAATCATATCCGAACCAGGCAGAAATTACACCTGATGCAAAGTGTGTAATAAGGTCAAAATGTTCAAATGTTGTTCGGTTATTGATTGTTGAACCTACACAAACACCTATAAAGATAAAAAGTGACAACATCGTCTGTGTTGATGCTTCGATTTCAATTATAAACGACTTTTTGCCAAATATCTGGAAAAAGTCCCAGAGGTGAGTAAAAATGATTGCAAAAATAGCCTCTAAAAACTCTACTACAGACCCATGAAACAAGCCGAAAATGCCCCAGCATAAAATAATTACACGAAGCACAATCCAGAGTATTCTTTGTTCTTTTGATAAATGTCCAAAAGTTTTAGTCATTTTTTAACCACCAATTATTTGATATATAAATAATATCACATTACACTCTTTTTTACAAGGAAAGGATTACAAAATCACATCCCTCAATATACACCTCACCGTCATTGACGGACTGACCATAAAGATTTTTTGCGTTATGGTAAAATTCAGGTAGATGATATGTTATGGAATGCTCATTACGATTAACAATAACCATAATATCACCATTCTCGTCATAACGACGATACGCTACACAACCAAGCATTGAGGAAACAGATGAAAAATAACCTTGCGAGAAAACCTTATTTTCTGTGCGGATTTTTCCCATTAATTTATAAAAATCAAGAAGCTCTTTATTTTCATTTCCCCAAGGATAACACCCACGATTAAACGGGTCTTTATACCCTTGCATGCCTGCCTCATCACCATAATACACAGATGGTACACCCGGAAGAGTGTACTGTAATGCAACGGCACATTTAAGAAGTTTAACACCTTTTGCATATTTTTCAGTATCAAGGAAATGGCTTGACTGCCAATTTCTGTCACGATATTCACAGGATTCACCACAAATTTTTGTGATTGCCCTTTCAGTATCGTGAGTGCCTATATGATTCATCATAACATCAAGGCACTGTTTCGGATAGTTTTCTACAATCTGTATTACTGTTTCCATAAAACTTTCTGCTTTTCCATTACGACAAAAATCAAGAATTGCATCGGCAAACGGATAGTTCATTACCGAATCAAACTGACTGCCCAAAAGATAACGACGTCTGCTGCCATAACTATGTTTAGTTGTGGCATCTTCCCAGACCTCACCCATTAAAAGTGCATCTGACTTAGTTGATTTTAATCTATCTCGTAATTCATCAATAAAAATATCGGGCAATTCATCGGCAACGTCAAGACGGAATCCGTCAGCGCCTGCTTTAAGCCATTTTTCCACAATTCCACCTTTACCATTGATGAAATTACGATATTCTTCACCTTCCTCAATAACCTCAGGAAGTGTTACAAATCCCCACCAACTCTGATATTTATCAGGATACTGAGTAAACTTGTACCATTTATAATATGGGCTTTCAGGAGAATTGTATGCTCCTAATGTGTCGTATCTGCCTTTTCTGTTGAAATAAATACTATCGTCACCTGTATGAGAAAAAACGCCATCAAGAATTATGTGAATCCCCTGTTTTTTTGCCTCTTTGCAAAGAAGTTTAAAGTCTTTTTCTGTACCTAAAACAGGGTCAATTTTTCCGTAATCGGCTGTATCATATCTATGATTTGAATGAGCCTCAAAAATAGGATTAAGATAAATACAATTTACTCCCAAAGACTTTAAATAAGGTAGTTTTTCCTGAATGCCCTTTAAATCTCCACCAAAGAAATCGTTATTAAGGACTTTTCCGTCATAGGTTGGCCGCCATTCAGGTTCATTTCCCCAATCATCCCGCATTACACGGTCATTTGGTACATTTTTCTTTTCTTCACCGGAATTATAAAATCTGTCAGGGAAAATCTGATATATAATCCCACCTTTAAGCCAATCAGGTGTTGTAAAATCTTTTTCAGTAATAGTCAACTGCCAATCCTTATGTGCAAATTGTGACCCTGCAAAGCCACCAATTCCGTTTTCCGTCTGAAGAACTGAACTTCTTCCATAGGATGAACAATAATCAAAATGATACCAATAAAGGCCTTCTTTTTCTATACAGGTGTGAATATCCCAGATTTCTGCATCATCACCACACATACCTGCCCAGAACATTTCTCTTTCTTCGTAAACATCATCATCACGACGGATTACGAGCAACGCCTTATTACAACAAAAAGAGCGTGGCATACAAAGGCGAAGATGTATTTCTTCACCTGATGAAACGCTTCCAAATTTATCTTTAAAAAACAAATCTCTTGAATTGTAGGGTATAAATCCCATTACGACACCGCCAGAAATTGATAATAATATATTTTACCAAATCAACGGATATAATGCAATAGAAAAGAAAAATAAGGACTGTTATATAATATCTATAACAGTCCTTTGTCTTGTTTATTCTTTTATTCTTCTCTTTTTGAGAATTGTTCCAATCATAACAAGTGAAATACTGCAAACTACTATAGCAAATAATGTCACCCCTGACAACTTGCTATCCGTGTTCGGAATATCCGGATTTGTTGCTAACTCACCATTTTCCGTTGTTGGCTCATCTGTCCCAGGCTCCTGTTTTGGAGCATCCGTTGTAGGCTCATCCTTTTCAGTTGCAGTTTCATCCTGTTGTGTTGTGGATTCTTCAGGAGATGGCTGAACCTCTTCGTCAACCAGATTACTTGCAAGGTGAGAGAAAATTTTCAAATCCTCGTCACTTATTGCAGTAAAACTAAATGTCCTTTCAACAAAAGTATGCTGAGTATTGTCAATAGAATATTTAACAATTACCTTGAATGGTTTATCCGCTGTTTCAGGAGAAACGTTACTCAATTCTATTCTATGCTCGTCACCAACTTTAAGTACAGTGTTCAATTCAAAAGCATAATCAGCATCTGCACCTTCAATATCAACGCTCCATATATGTATTTTTGAAGTGTTTGAAAGATTTTTAATAATCAGTTGAGTATCCCTTGATGAATGATATCCCGCGTCAGTGTTGTTAAAACGTACATATATATTATCTGCATGTTTCTGAGCAAAGTTGAATTGTGGGAATCTGTCATCATCATAAACTGTTTTCAAATCATCCCAGAGGAAATTACACACAATCTGTCTTGTATAAGGGTCATTGAAATACTGACCATGTCCTTGTCCTTCTACATACCAAGTATTATCAGGTAAAGCACCAGTTGATGCATCAATACTGAACTCAGGTGAAATATGATAATGCTTCGGATTACTACATACTGTACCCTTCTGTACATATCCGGCTTCAAATGTTTCACCGAAAGGAGCACAAGTAGCTCCTCCTGAACCGAGATATGTATCGATAAGGAAGTCTGAATTTGTGCCTACACTACTTAATGCAGTATATCCGCTACCAACAATATATCCGATTTTTGTACCATTTTTCTGTAACTGTGCAAATTTATCTGCAAGATTAGTTCCTGAATGAACATCCTTATGATATTTGACTGTATCATAATAGAGCTTTTCATTATCCTCCGGATTAAGGCCTGTTTTATCAATAACCTCATCAAATCTGTCCATAGGAACAAAATCAAGAAGTGATGGCAACTGGGAAAGTCTGTAATTAATTCTGTCTTCCTGTAAAACTCTGTTTATGCCACCGATGATATTCTCCATAGAAAGAAGGTCAAATATCCACTCAAAGTCCTCCTCAATATCAAAAATGTGTTGAACGAACTTCATAATATTCTTCAAATCAAGGTCAACATATTCTTCCATCATAATTGTGCTGACGAAAGTTGTTCCGCCTGTGGCAGGGTTTGCGAGAATCGCATTTCTTACGTCATTTTTATGACCATAATAGTAAAGATATGTTGTACCATACTGACCACCGTGACTGAGTCCCATAATGTCAACCTTGTCACTACCTGTGATTTTCTTGACTTCCTGAATATATTCATCAACTGCTTTTGCGTAATCAATCTGACTTCTTCTCCAGTCAAATGTAAAACCAAAAACATTTTCTGCGCCGACACGTTTTACAGCCTCTTCAACAAAAATGCTTTCAGGAATATATTGTTCCATATTATTTTCAATAAGTGCAGAAACCTGAGTTGCAGCTGCACCCTTTGGATAATAAGTAAGATTCTGCCAGGAGGTACCATCCTCAAGAATTACAAGTGGCATAAGCGTTTCTTTAACAATAGGAACAAGAGCCTCAACAATAGCATCCTCTCCCATAATCTTACCTGTAATCATCCCCGGTAATGCTTCAACCACCTGTGCTCCGATTTTTCCGAAATCAACAGGCCATGCTTTCACAACATCACCTGTTTCAGGGTCAATAATCGGGTCTCCGTTTTCATCAGCATATACAAGAGTTGGTCCTGAATATCCCTGAAGAACAACAACGGGAACAACTTCTTCCTCTTTTGCAAATGCAAAAAGAGATAGTGATGACAACAGTATAATTATTGCGATAACTACTGCTAAAATCTTTTTCATTTCTTTACCCCATTTCAAGCAGAAATATTATAAGTTTATTTTATTATTTATTTATCATCTTGTCAACAGAAAAACGGCACCCGTTACGGATGCCGTTAAACTTTTCATTTTGCTTATTCTGCTACCTGCCAACCGAAGTTGTAAGTAAGAGAAGATGTGCAAGGAAATTCAACTACAACTGTACCATAATCTGCCAAAGCACCTGTGAAAGTGATATTTGCAGTTATAATCATATTCTTTTCATATGTTGTATAAACCATTTCATCATTAACTGCATTTATACCTGCTGTAATTTTACAAGGAGTAAAAGCGATTTCAAATGAGTTGAGCTTCATATATGATTCTGCAACCTTGAACTGTTCCATAATTCCATCTTTTTCACGGATTGTAAATGCCTTTTTAACGCTTGCTTCATCTGGTTTTACAGTTATATTAATTGTTCTGTAAAGCTCTGATGGAACAAAGATATATTCGCCATCTGGATCCTCTGCGTTATTCCCCTTTTCATCAAGGTCGTGAACAAATGTAGGTACAATTGATGTATACACTGGGAATGTATTAGTTTCTTTGTCTGTATAAAGGTCTGCAAGTGTCAATGTACTAGCAGTTTTTTCACCAAGAGGATAAATTACGTCAGTAAGGTCTGCTTTAAATTCTGTTGCTTCTTCCTGACTAAGATTCATAAGGAATGAACCAATATTTTTTAGTGACATATCAGCATAAATACGGAATGCTGCTCGGAATTTATCCTGATTTTCTAATTCCTTACCATCAACTGACTTAAATACTACGCCATCACCATGATTAATCCAGAAATTCTCGTTGTAAGAAACTCTTGCTGTACCATTTGTCTTGATATCGTTAATCATACTATTGAAATAATCAAGAATAGCCTGCTGATTTCCTGTAAACTGTGCCCATTCTTTGTCAGAAATAAGAGCGAGAATATCATTGAAATATTCTTCTGAACCATATTTTGAGACAAGTTCGTAATATGAAAGCTTAACAACTCTGTCATCTGTCTTCTTGTTGAAGTTTTCATAAAGTGTTGCAAGTTTGTCACCAGGAAGAACATTTTTTAAATCTCCGTATGTGAATTCAAAATAAACATCTCCCAAATCAGTTTTTGTTTCAACTGCAACGGGTCTGTTTACCTCTGTTGTACTGCAACCTGCAAGTGATGCTGCAAGCATTGTGAATGCCAATACCACAGCAAAAAATCTTATAAATTTCTTTTTCATTTTACTTTTTCCCCTTTCGGTGAAATTAATAGCTATCTTTAAGTCCTTGCTCATCGAACAAGAAAACTGTTTCAAGAACAACCTTGAGAGAATCTTCAAGGGTTTTCATCTCAAGCACATTCACATTATCATCTCTTGTATGATAATATCTTGCAGGAGCAGGGTCCATACTAGTAAATGCAACTGATTTAATTCCACCCTGTTGCATTGCGGCAGCATCTGTTGAACCCAGAGGTGTTGTTGTGAAATTAACAGGAACACCTGCATTTTCAGAAGCTTTTTTCATAAGAGCACAAGCCTGTTTATCAAGACCGACCGTTGCTGTCATATCCTTTGTGACAATACCCATAAAGTCATAATCACGAAGTGTATCAAGAGCAATAAATATTGTTTCAACACCGTCGTTTTTATACTCAGCGCTGTGAGCTTTTGCAAATGCCTTTGAACCACGAAGACCTTCTTCTTCAGCACCTACTGACACCGCAACAATTTCGGTATTCTCAAGACGAATGTCATTATGTTTGAAATAAAGGAGTGTTGCCATTGATGTAAATACACCTGTAAGGTCATCTGCAGCACCATCAACAGGTAATTTCCAGTTTACAAAGAACATTACTGAAATAAGTGAAGGAATTGTAACCGCCTGAACAACAAGCATAACAATCTCTGCTGTATGGTCTGTAACAAAAAATCCTGCTACTGAAAGACCTAATGTTATAAGAAGGCTTAATACTGCTGAAACCACAACGGTTGTCACCAATTTAGGACCACCAAGATATGTGTATCTCCATTCATACGCTGTATCCATATGACCACCGATAATGATTCTTCTTTTTGTTTCACCAGATGCCTTTCTCACACAAACAACATTACTTGATTCTTCTTTTTTGAAGAATGGGTCAAGCACTTTTTTGTAGAAAAGAAATTCGCCGACCAAGAAAAATACTGCAAGAACAACCAACACAATTGAAACTATTTTCATTGTCATTTCAACTGCGTCAGGCATTCTCAAAGCAAAGCAAAGAATTCCGAGAATCGCAGCAACAAGTGCCAGAATACCATCTATCATAACCCAACTCATAAATGCTTTAGGGCTCAATGTAAACTTTTCTCTTCTCACTTCATCAGCAATAGGGGTCATAAGTTTTTCAACATAATCCTGACCCTTTGTTTCACCTTCATATCCGGCAGGACGAGGTCCGATTTCTTTACAGACTTTTCTTATTTCTCTTATAGCAAAATTTGTACACTCACGAACCTTTGAAGAGTAATGAGCGTGGCTTTCATATGCTTTCAAAGCACAACCCTCCAGAAATTAAATATATTCTATGTTATTGTATCACAACTTTTCTGTAAAGTCACTATTGTTTTGAAAATTTTTGTAAATATTGACATTGAAAAGAAAAAAGAATAAACTATATATAAAAATAAAACTGATAGGAAAAACATATGAAAAAAAGACAGTTAAAAATCCGTGGAATCCTTCTCATTTCACTCGTTTCTATTCTGGGTATTCTTTCAGTATTATACTTGATATTCTGTCGTGACGGAAGTTTTAATTCTGTTCCGATTGAGGTTGACACAACTCCCGTTAATACTCCAAATGGAGAGGCTCCCGCTGACCCGGGCGCTACGGACGACCCGAATGTTTCAGGAGAAAACGCAGAAGAGAACGGAACAAACAAACCAATTTCCTGGGACAACTACAACCCGGCTAAAGAATTAGCGGGCGATAAATGGGAATTGACACTTATCAACAAAAATTATCCTCTTGATAAATACTTCACTCCAAATACAGCAGCCATCATTGATGGAAGTATGGTTACTGCTGATACTCGTGTTGCAGAAAACTACAAAAAAATGTACAATGCAGCACTCAAAGAAGATATTATCTTAACACCATATTCAGGATATCACAATTATCAACGTCAGAAAAATATTTTTGACGATAAGGTCAACGCCTTTAAAACTCAGGGTCAGAGCGAAGAAGAAGCAATCCAGAATGCAGAAAAGCGTGTGGGTGCACCCGGATGTAGTGAAAAAGGTGCAGGTCTTTCAGTGGACGTAATAAGCGCAAGTGCAGGTTTTGCAACTACAAACGAATATAAATGGCTTGTTGCCAATGCTCATAAATACGGTTTTATTCTTCGTTATCCTGAAGACAAAACCGAAATTACAGGAACAATTTATCAACCATGGCACTGGAGATATGTGGGCGTTACTGCAGCAACGGAAATGAAAGAAAAAAATCTTTGCCTTGAAGAATATTTAGGCGCAGTATAACCAACCAAAGAGTCGATAGAAGAATATCTATCGACTCTATTTTGATTTGTACATATAATATTGTATTTCCGGTGTAAATGTGTTAAAATATATTGATAAAATTTAAATTTTTGGAGGAGTTATTATGATGAAAATTTCACCATCTATTCTTTCTTGTGACTACGGAAGAATGGCAGAAGAGTTAAAGGATATGGAGCTTTGTGGTGCTGACTATATGCACATTGACGTTATGGACGGTCACTTTGTTCCAAATATCACTTTGGGTGCTCCTCTCGTAAAATGCATCAAAAAAGCTACTGATGTACCCTTTGATGTTCACCTTATGATTAGTGAGCCTCTCAGATATATCGACGATTTTTGCAAAGCAGGTGCTGATATAATCACTTTCCATACAGAATGTAATTCACCCGTCGATGAAACTATTGAAAAAATTCTCGCAAATGGTGTAAAAGCATCTCTTTCAGTCAAACCAAAAACTCCTGTTGAAGATATTTACCCATATCTGGACAAGCTCTCAATGGTGCTTGTTATGACTGTTGAGCCCGGATTTGGTGGGCAGAGCTTTATGGAAGACATGATGCCGAAGGTTTCTGCTTTGAGACAGGAAATTGAAAAACGAGGCCTTGACTGCGAAATCCAGGTTGACGGCGGCATCAACGAAAAAACAATTGCTATCGCAGCAAAAGCCGGTGCAGATGTTTTCGTTTCAGGAAGCGCAATTTTCTCAAGTGCTGACCGTAAAGGCACAATTGAAAAATTCAAGAGAATCGCAGAAGAAAACTATTGCAAGTAAACATTGCCCACGGACTTTCCATATTCTTTTAGCCTTGCATAGTTGATATTAGTATAAATATCACCATATTCACATACTACTGCTTTGATTTTTTCATCGTAATCAGAAATAACCATAAAATATTCGTTTTCCATATTGAAAATTTCACATTTACAATCATTTCGATTTGCTTTTGTGATAGCAGAAATAAAATCCAGTAAGTCGTCAACATTATTAACCTGAAAAATCAGGAAACTTTCCTTTCTTTTCAGTTTGTATTTCTTTTTTGTTGTACGAGTAAAGGTGAAAATAAAAAAACATCCGCCTTCTTCTGTCGGCATTGCTTCAACAATAACCTTTTCGCCTTTTGAAAGTCGCTTTTCCACATCTATTTCATGAATTAAACTTTTTATGGCAATTTCCATTTTTTCATTCTTATTATCAAGCAGGTCGTATGTAATGTGAAATTTCTCCATTTCTTCTCCTGACAATTCTACAAGCACCACATTATCATTAAGTGTTTCGAAAATCATATTTACCCCCTGGTTCACTGTAAATACTCTTATTTCATAATATTACAGGGACAGGTATTGTGCAATAAATAAATATTGGAAAAAGTGAGGAACATATTTTGACTGATACAAATATACCTCAGAATTCAATAAAAGATTCCAAGCGCACAGCAACGGGAGATTATGTCCTTATGTTGTGTGCCCCCCTTATTGTGGCAATTTTTTCACAGGGACTTCAGGCAATTATAAATGTTGCACTTTCACTGGTTACCTGTCTGTTTTCTTCATGGTTGGGCAAACTCTTCCTCAAATCTTCTTTTCCGCCAAAAGCTCAACATATCTTTGTAACCGGAGTTTGTGTTGCTTTACTTTTGCCTGTGTCTGCTCCCTGGTGGGTAATTGTTCTTACTGCAGGTTTTGCAATGAATGCGTGTGTATTGCCTTTTGGCAATCCTGATAACACACCCTTTATCCCGTCTGCGGCTGCCCTTTGCTTTTCCACACTTTGTTGGCCGGAAATTATTTATAATTATTCCCCTACCGGTGATTCCCTTAGCAAAATGTTGTCTTTAGGTAACTCTGTAAGCAGAAATACAGTTTCAATCATGGAAGTTCTTATAGGCACTGTTCCGTCTGCATTAGGAACCGGTTGTATTATTGCCCTTATGGGAGCACTTTTGTTCCTTTTAATTCGCAGACCAAAGGATTTCCTTGCCGTATTCACATTTTTATCAGCTGTTGGTATTATGGCAATTCTTTTCCCTCGTGTATCTACGGGCAAATTAATGTCCGTAATAATGGAACTTTGCTCCGGAATGATTCTATTTGGTGCAGTTTTCTTTATTTCTTCACCCACATTCGCACCTGTACGTTTAACCTCTAAATTACTTTGGGGCTTTGTTAGTGGTGTAATATGTATGGTTATCCGTTATGTGACACCATTTGAAGAAGGTGACTGTTTTGGATTTGTGATTTCCTGTGCTATTTCAGGCTTCTTTGATAATCTTCCTCTTACAACAAAAGAAAGAAAACGAATCAAATCCCTTGAGCCATATACTGAAACTGAAAATTCAGCCACAAAGCAGAACACACCTTTTGTTACGGGAGGTGGCATTGATGAATAACAAAAATTCAACATCAAAAACCATTCGTAACAGCGCTCTAATAAAAAACCCTCTTCTTTTTGAAGCAATCGGGCTTTGTCCTGTTGTTGCCATTTCCCAATCACTTAAACTTGCCGTTTTTCTGGCATCAGTAACAGCAATAGAACTGATTGTCTGCGAAATATTAACAAATTTATTGCTTAAAAAGGTCCACAGACATTGGAGAGTTGCTCTCTATGTTGTTTTCGGTGTTGGAATTATTTTTCCTATGATGTATTTTACTGACAAATTTTTCCCCAACACCACTGCAAATTTCGGAGTTTACCTTCCCCTTATGGCTGTCAATTCCCTGATTGCTCTCCATTGTGAACGTGTTGCCGTAATTTCCGATTTTAAAACAAGTATTGTGGATGCAATCTCTGCCGCACTAGGCTATGGTATAGTTGCTATTCTTGTTGGTCTTTTAAGGGAAATTTTTGCAGAAGGCACTATATGGGATATAAATCTTAATACTCCTGTTCAACTTCCCGCTTTTCTTATGCCTTTCGGTGGTTTATTGCTTATGGGCTTTCTTGCAGCAGGACTAAAGTCGTTCATTGGTGCGAGATATCCTGAAACTGACCCTGATAAAGCCTTTGACACATCTGAAATCAGACACTCAACACGCGGAACATTTCTCGAGCTTATGCGAGATGATTTCAACCCTTATGGCGGAGGTGATGAAAATTGAGTATATTTTTAAACCTTATCTTAGCTGCACTCTATGTAATGCTTTTCCAGAATCTTATATTTAATGGTGGTTATGGTCTTAGTGAAGCTATACGAATGAGTACAAAACCTCGTCAGTTATTTCCGATGACAGTGTTTATTACTCTTTTTTCAACACTGACATCTACACTTTGTAAACTTGTTGACTTTTTCCCACAAATAAATAATCTCAGTGAAATCTTTCACGCACTTATATATGTCGGTATTCTTCTTGTAATTTACTTGGTTGCAATTATAATTGCCAGCATATTCAAAAAAATCCGCCCTGCAACAAAACGACGTATTGGTATTGCAGCATTCAACACTCTTGTTCTTGCGATTCCGTTAATTAACTATCGCTCTGCATTTACCGTAATAGAATCCATTGGTGCCGGACTTGGTGCCGGGCTTGCATATGTTATTGCTGTTCTTTTTATCAACACCGGTCTTAAAAAGCTTGACACTATGACATCAATTCCAAAAATTTTTAAAGGAACTCCTGCAATTTTCATCTACACAGCATTGTTATCCATGGCATTTACAGGAATTTCAGGAACATCCGTATTTATTTAAAAAGGAACTTAATCTATGGCAAAGAACGAAAATTCTCAACGCAGACTTAAAGGGTATTATGGGTTTCAGAAAAAGTACCCGTCCCGTCGTGGTGAACGCCCTATTCATGAAACACGCAAAGCAAAAAAAAGAGAACGCATCAAGAAACTTCTGTTTTGCGTCTTTTTATGTTGCCTTTTTGTAGGTGTCTTCATTTTCAGCAAGTTCTGTTATAACCTTTCAACCCGACCACTTGGCAATATTTCTCAAGAATCCCAGATGATTACAATGGATAATATGGGAACGGTCCGTGCAACTTATATTGATAATGCCATTATTGATGATATCAGACGACTTTCTGATACACTTTCACAAGCAAAAAGAAACAACTTCAATGCAATTATGCTTGACTTCAAAACAAAAGAAGGAATTCTGACTTACGATTCGGACCTTATCAATTACACCGGACAAAAAGAGTATAATCAAATAGATAAGAGTTTAATTGAAAAAATTAAACAAGAAGGGTTCTTGATTATCGGAAGAATTTACTGTTTTGAAGATACAATAGCCCCGCAAAGACTTCCTGCCTATGTATATTCAGATGCAGAAAAAACTCAGATATGGTTTGACAGTCCTGCTGTATTGGGAGGGAGAGTATGGTTGGACCCTACAAATGCAAAATCAACAACCTACCTTAAAGGTGTTGTAGGTGAAGTTTCTGCATTGGGTGCTGATTGTATATATCTGGATTCTGTTCAGTTCCCTGTTTCCAAGGATAGTGTTGCTCCGGTTTATACCGATGACGATACAACTCTTAACAGAAATCTTGTACTTATGCAATTTGTTGAAGATGCGGTAGAAGCAGCTAATGGCAGACCGGTTATCCTTGGTGCACCTTTTGAAGGAATTGAAGGTGGCGATATGGAAAAATGGGGTGGAACTCTTTTCGATACAGCTGCCCATATCAGTTCACCATTACTCGAAGCACCTGAAAACGGTGACTATATTAAGTACATTGAGAGTAACTATATAGCTTTTAATGACAAAGCTAAAAATAATTTTTCTACTGTTAAGGTAATTCCTACCATTAAAAATCCTATTGAAAATGTGGATTTTTATAAAAATCTGGCGTCCAGTAGTGCAGAAAGCTATATAATTATTCCTTGATTTTACAAAAAGACTTGAAATACAATAAAATTTATTGTATTATCTTATAGTGAATAAAAACAAATTGGAGGTATATTACCTATGGTATCAGCAGGTGATTTCAGAAACGGCGTAACTTTTGAAATGGATGGCAACGTTTATCAAATCGTTGAATTCCAGCATGTTAAACCAGGTAAAGGCGCTGCTTTCGTAAGAGCAAAAATTAAGAACGTTATTTCAGGTGGTGTTGTTGAAAGAACATTCAACCCAACTGAAAAGTATCCAACAGCTGTCATTGAAAGAAAAGATATGGAATATTCTTACAATGATGGTGGTCTTTACTACTTTATGGACCAGGAAACATACGATATGGTTCCTGTAAATGCTTCAGACCTTGGCGACAACTTTAAGTTTGTTAAAGAAAATATGATTTGTAAAATCCTTTCATATAAGGGTAATGTTTTCGGTGTTGAACCACCAAACTTTGTTGTACTTCAAGTAACACAGACTGACCCTGGTTTTGCAGGCAACACAGCAACTAACGCTACAAAACCTGCTACTCTTGAAACAGGTGCAGAAATCAAAGTTCCTCTCTTTATTGAGGAAGGCGAAATGATTAACGTTGATACTCGTACAGGCGAGTATATGTCAAGAGCATAAGGTAATACTATCTTTGCTTTGATTTTTTCTGAACGGAGGAATATTAATGATGACAGTAACAGAAAAAGTAGCATATCTTAAAGGTCTTGTTGAAGGTCTTGACTTTGACAAGGATGAAAAAGAAACAAAAGTTATTAACGCAGTTCTTGATGTTCTCGAAGACCTTGCTCTTGCAGTAAGCGACCTTGACGACGAAATGGCTCTCGTTACAGAACAGCTTGACGAGGTTGACGAAGACCTTGCAGAGCTTGAAGATATCTTCTATGATGAATGTGACGATTGTGATTGCGATTGTGATGATTGTTGCGATTGCGACGAAGATATGTATGAAGTTGAATGCCCTAACTGTGGTGAAGTGATTTACTTTGATGAAGAAATCATTCTCGATGGTGAGGCTGAATGTCCAGCTTGTGGTGAAAATCTCGAATTCGATTGTGAATGCGAATGTGATTGCTGCGAAGACGAAGAATAATTTCATATTCTACAAAATATAGGACTACCAAATCGGTAGTCCTTTTTTATTGCTTTTATAAAGAATTAGTGATACAATGATTTTGTGGGAGGGATTTATATGACAGAAAACAAGAGAATAATGAATATTTATAGTGTTATGTGGAGCATTATCGCTATTGTTTACGGCTTGTGGATGTCCATTTTTATGAGTTGGGACCAGTATCCTTACATAATTCCAACAGATGCAGATATGCTTTTACCTGCTGACCAGTTTATTGCAAAATTTGATGGTATGCTTTATGAACCATTATATGAAAACGCCACTGTGTATTGGCTTTGGGTAATCGCCTCAACTGTTTTACTTTTCTTGTATGGCTTATTTATAAGAAAGATTCTCTTTGCAAAAGAAATAAGTAAAACTACAACTATTTTCTGTATTGCAAATCTGATAGCCGGTTTTATATTCATTACTTGGTACGGATTTTTAGATTTTCCACATCAGTTCGGTAATATTTTAACTGATGTTACAGCAAGTATGCTTGGACTTCGTTATCCTTGGCCATTCAAAGCATGGGGAGTTTTAGCATCACTTTCTATTTTCACAAACACACTTTATATGTATAGAAAAAATAACTATCAGGGCAAAGCTGGTGTTATTGTCACCTCTCTTGGCTGTGCATCAATTTTTGTAACAGTAAATGTCCCATCAGCAGGTCTTGACCTTGTTATGACTCCTCGTTGTTTAGGTCATTGGGCAACAGCACTTATATTTGCTTTCTTAGGTGCTGCCGGTGTGATTATCTTCTTATTCCACAAATGTAAGCAGAAAGATAAAAAATACATAATTGCGACTATTGTTTTCATCGCAATGCTTGCACTAATGCTTATTCTTTTAGTAACTGTCGGAAAGAGTGCATTTATTGAAAATCTCCCTATGTGGGTTGCTTATGCACTGTTATTTGTAA
Organism: Candidatus Fimenecus sp.; assembly: GCA_045579305.1. GTDB lineage: Bacteria > Bacillota > Clostridia > Oscillospirales > Acutalibacteraceae > Fimenecus. The sequence continues at coordinate 52,773 of JAZNLY010000106.1, forward strand.
TCAATTTTACTTCCTTCTTTGATAAGAAAGAAGAAAAAATAACGATTAAAGCATAAAGGAGAATTATTATGAAAGAAATTTTGATGTCAAACATTCCTGCTTCAGTTGCCACAATCGGTCTTGTGTTATACTTTTTTGGCATGGCAATTGTTTTTATTATCAGTCCATTAAAAAATGCTGAAAGTTTTTCAATTAAGCCAGTTGATAACGCAGGTAAAACAGAAATCCGAGTTTACTATGGTGGTATTTCAGGGGCATTAGGTGGCTTTTTGCTTTTCCTTATGTTGACACTTAAAACACCATACTATTCAATGATTGGTGGTCTTTTCTTTGCAACAACAGTTTTTGTAACAAGAACAATTTTCCTTTTTGTTGACAAAGGTTGGAAATGTCCATACACAAAGCTTGCAATTCCTGCAGAAGGTTTGTTTGTAATTGCACTCTGGACTTGTTTTGTACTTTCAAAGACATTATATTGATAAAATAACACAACAAAAGGACTACCATTTCGGTAGTCCTTTTTTATATTACCCTATATGGAAATGATATTTATTAAATATGTAAAACAAAACTAATTTCTAAATTCAGCAGACAAATTGTTGTAATAAGATAATTGTTCATAATATTCTTTTTCAACATTTTCCATTGGAACTATATTTCCTTTTTCATCATAGAAATTCTGATTAGAGAAGGAATACGTGTGTCCGGGAGTTAAATAAATAGTCATACTTTCCTTACCCCAATCCTGCATACATGTAAGAATTTCTCCTTTCATTCCAAAACACGTTAAACTTAATGGACCAGAACCACGCATATTTCCCTTATTAATTTGTATTAAATGTTGATAAGTTCCTCCCAAATAATTTTCTATGGTAAAAGTATCACAAGAATAGACAGCATGAAATTCTACAGTATTTTCTTCATCTATTTTGTAATTGAATACAAAAAGATACTTATTTCCACTTACTTCACATTGCACCTTACGACTCTTGTAATTAGTTATCACATTTGGTAAATACTTATCATGAACTTTATCCTTTGGCATTTGAAGAGTATATTTTTTTACACCGATACTGTTATCATTAATATCATATAATTCTTCATTCAATTCAACAGTTATATAGTCCACTTTTGTTTTAATATTTTCCTTAGTTCCTTCTTGGCCAATAGTCCCACTATTTTGTATTTCATTAGTTCCAATAGTTTCATTTTCTTCATTGTCAATAGTCTCACTATTTTGCATTTCAGTAGTTTCTTTGTTCGTTTCTTTTGATTCTTTATCAAAAACTCCTGTAGCAAAAAGAATTCCAACTACAACAATAATTAAAACAAAAATTCCCGCAACTACTGCAACCACAATACCTGATTTTTTCTCAGGCGGTTTTTGGTTGCCAGCATTTTCTACTGCCCCTGTATCTTTCTTTATATTTGTTCCACAAGAATGGCAAAATGTAGCTCCTTCAGTTAACTTTGCTCCACAATTTGAACAGTACGACATTTCTTTTTCCCCTTTTTCTTTAATTAAAATCAAAATAAGTTACAAAATAATTCTGACAGGAACTATTCTTCTTAATATTATGCTATCTTTCTTCCTTTTTGTCAAGTGATTTAGGAATTATAATTCCTTTATATAATAAAAAGGTGGAAGATAAATGCTCATTTTTGATATGCAAAAAATAGGAAATAATTTATTAAATATTCGAAAACAATTAGGTCTTACTCAAGCACAAGTCGCCGAAAAAGCGGGACTTTCTGACAGAACTTATGCTGATATCGAAAGAGGATGCACTAATATGCGAACAGAAACTCTTCTTAATATTTGTCAAGCACTGAGGATTACACCAAACGAAATTTTTACAAAAGATGACTCAGGCTCATCCCTTGAGTACGATGAAATTATAGAAAAGTTTAATAATTGTACTCCCGCAGAGCAAGAAACCGCACTAAAAATCTTATTAACATATCTAAATTCATTGAGATAACTTAAAAGGCAAGGTCTTAACTGACCTTGCCTTAGTTCTTTTATTCAGCCATCTTTTTGATTACGTCAATAAACTGCTTTTCTTCACTAAGTTCAATGCATCCTCTGTCTACAAGTGATGCATTTGCAGGATTGATAGGAAGCTTTGCAAGAACAGGAACACCGAGTTCTGCTGCAACCTCGTCAATTTTGCTTTCACCA
>JAZNLY010000107.1:0-4130 GCA_045579305.1 Candidatus Fimenecus sp.
GCAGTTACTTCATCAAAACGGAATTAAAATGGCATTTGCGACCGCAAGTGAAAAAGTTGTTTGTGAAGAAACTCTTAAAAAGCACAAGATTTTTGAATTATTTTCAACTTATGCCTATGTAAGTGAAATAAATATTGGCAAAACCGAGCCAGACATTTATCTTCTCGCAGCAGAAAGATTGGGATTATCGGCTTCAGAGTGCATTGTTTTTGAAGATATTATTGAAGGTATTTCAAGTGCTAAAAGAGGAAACTTTATTACCTGTGGTGTTTATGACAAAAGCTCTGCCCGTGACGAAGAAATCATAAGAAGCACCGCAGATTACTACATAAAATCCTTTAAAGAATTATTATAATCTCTTTACAAAATAATAAAAAAGTTATATTATATTGTTTGGTTAAAAAATTCACATTATATAAAGAAAGAAGAATGATTATGGAAAAGACAGTTTTAGTTGAAACAAGTGCTCGTCATGCTCACATTTCTCAAGAACATCTTGAAATCCTTTTCGGTGAAGGCTATGAACTCACAAAGAAAAAAGACCTTTCTCAGCCTGGTCAGTATGCTTGTGAAGAAAGAATTGCAGTTATCGGACCTAAAGGTCAGTTCCCCGGTGTTTCAATCCTTGGTCCTGTAAGACCTGCTACTCAAGTTGAAATTTCTGCTTCTGATGCTCGTTCAATCGGCGTTCAGGCAGTTGTAAGAGAATCAGGTGACATAGCAAACACTCCTGGTTGTAAAATTGTTGGCCCTAAGGGTGAAATCGAAATCGAAAACGGCGTTATCGTTGCAAAAAGACATATTCACATGACTCCGGACGATGCTGAAAAGTATGGTCTCCAGGACAAACAGGTTGTTGAAGTTAAGGTTGCTTCTGACGACAGAACACTCACATTCGGTGATGTTGTTGTTCGTGTTCATCCTAATTTTGCTCTTGCAATGCACATTGACACAGACGAGTCAAACGCTGCACTTTGCAAACCGGGTACAATGGGTGTTATTCTTTAATTCTTATTAAAAGTACATAGAAAAAATGGTGGTTGAATTTTTCAGCCACCATTTTTTGTCTTAATTTTCCAACCTTTTCTGAATATAGAATATAATCGGTTTTTCATCTTCCCTTATTACATTTTCTGACTGATGCATTGAGTTAAAATAATGCCATTTGCTGAGAATTATATATGGTAATACATACGTTACAGGCACAATGGTCACACAGGATAAAATCCATCCTGAAAATGAAAAGCAACACAGTGAATAACGGATGGAATGCCTTTCCATATGACTTATGCTGTTTTCAATAAGCTTAAATGGATTTTTCATCTTTTTCTTTAATATTAAATAGGAACAAAGGGCATATCTTTTTAATGTGATAAAAAAGAATAATAATCCAATCATAAAAAGCATTACCGAAGACACAAAAAGAGTAAGATTTATATTAAATCCGTAATTCCAATTGCGATAACTGTAAACAAGAAGTCCGAACATAAAACAACATGGTGAAAAATAGAGCGTTGCCCAACTGATTGACAATAAAAACTTTAAAACCACGGTAACAGAGTAAGTAACACATTGTCTCAATGAAATAAACTTACGTACCTTTTTGAAGGTAATTTTTTTGTTAAAGGATTTCAGGAAAAAATATCCATCAGTAAACAAACGGATATAACAGAAAATAATGAATGAAATAATAATCCCTGTACTCATCAGTATAGGACGGATATATCCGGCATAAGGTGTAATATATCCGTTAAAGCTGAAATCCGTCTTTTTTAAAACAATCAGCAGACAATAATTTAAAAGAGTCAACAAAGAAAATGTCACAAAGGGCAGAATTCCCACAACAAAGCATTTGAAATAATTATCTACCATGCTTTTCTTTGCTCCCAGTTTTATATCTGAAATTTTCATTTTTATTCCTCCCTTTTGAATTATTGTTGACATAAAAACACTTTTTAATACTTTTAAAGGAGAATATTTATGTGCGGAATAGTTGGTTTTGCAGGAGAAAACGAGGCTGCTCCAATCCTTATTGATGGATTACGCAGACTTGAATACAGAGGCTATGATTCATCGGGTATTGCCGTTGGTGGTGACAACATAACTGTAATAAAGGAAAAAGGAAGAATTGACAATCTTCAGCAAAGTGTAGAAAACAGCCATATTCGTGGCACAATCGGAATCGGTCACACGCGATGGGCAACTCACGGTGTACCTGACTCAGTTAATGCCCATCCTCACAAGTCACAAAATGAAATTGTCACACTTGTCCACAATGGTATAATCGAAAACTATATCGAATTAAAAAATGAATTGATTGAAAAGGGATATGAATTTAAATCCCAGACGGACACGGAGGTAATTGCACAACTTTTCGAGTATCTTTTTGATGGTGATGTCATCGGTACAATGATAAAAACCAGTGAAAAATTGAAGGGCTCATATGCTGTTGCTATGCTGGTCAAGGGATTTGATAATAAAGTTTTTGCTATGAAAAAGGACAGCCCATTAGTTGTGGGATGTTCTCAAAACGAAAGCTTTCTTGCATCGGATATCCCTGCAATCCTGCCTTATACAAAGGATTGTTATATTGTAAACGACGGAGAATTTATCGAGATTTCAAAAAACTGTATCAAGGTTTTTGATGAATATAAAAATCAAAAAAATGCCGAGTTCAAGACATTGGATTTAAGCGTTGATACAGCTGAAAAGGGCGGATATGACTACTTTATGCAAAAGGAGATTTACGAGCAATCAAAAGCCGTCAGAGACACGATTACTCCCTTAATCAGAGATGGAAAAGTATCACTCCCATTCCCCTTCCCTGAAGGTTTCATTAAAAATCTAAATCAGATTTATATTGTTGCTTGTGGTAGTGCTTTTCACGTTGGAATGACGGCAAAATACATTATCGAGGATATGGCAAGAATTCCTGTAACTGTTGATATCGCAAGTGAATTCAGGTATCGTAATCCCATTATCGAAAAAGGGAACCTTTGCATTTTTATAAGCCAATCAGGTGAAACTGCTGACACCCTTGCGTCCCTACGTGAAGCAAAAAAACGTGGTGCTTTCACAATGTCAATTGTCAATGTGCCTTTCAGCACAATTGCACGAGAAAGTGACGGGGTTATTTATACAAATGCGGGAGCAGAGATTGCAGTTGCAACCACGAAGGCTTTTTCTGCACAATTGAGTGTTGTCTATGCCTTTTCTGCATTTCTCAGCCTTGAAAAAGGACTTATGGATGATACGAAAATCCAAAATTTCACCGACGAAATCCTATCGCTTCCCGACAAAATAAAAACAGCTCTCGAATGCGATAAAATTGCCGACACACTTGCACAAAGGGTTGCGACAAAAGCAAATATGTTTTTTATCGGTCGTGGAATCGACTATCCGCTTTGCCTTGAAGGCTCTCTTAAGCTCAAAGAGATTTCATATATACACTGCGAGGGGTATGGCGCCGGTGAATTGAAACACGGCACAATTTCACTCATCGAACCCGGTACAATTGTGGCAGCAGTCGCCACCGACGATTCACTCTATTCCAAAATGGTTTCCAACATCAAAGAAGTCCACGCAAGAGGTGCGCACGTGATTGCCATAGTAAAGGAAGGCACTGTGGATGCAGAAAAAATTGCCGACCAAGTGATTTATATTCCAAAAGCATCACGGTATCTCACACCATCACTCACCGTCATCCCTTTGCAATTACTTGCCTACCACACAACTGTCAGAAAAGGGCTTGATGTTGATAAGCCAAGAAACCTTGCAAAAAGCGTCACTGTGGAATAATATTTCAGAACAAAAATAAAAGCAGAGGAGATTTCACTCTCCTCTGCATTATTTTTCAGCGATTCTTCGCTATGCTCAGAATGATTTTAATTTTCGTGGATTGTTATGTTTCCGAACAACCTACGGAAGAAACCACCGATTTTATCGAAGAAGCCCGATTTCGAGTACATTTTAACGCTATCCCGAGCTAATTCATTTCCGTCAGCATCATAAAGAATTGCTGTAAATGTTGTATAGCCTTTATCGTCAGCCATAATTAAATATACTCCGTCACCTTCATCACCTGTGATAAAATTCGTATTACTTCTTTCCCATTCGATATATGAACCTTT
>JAZNLY010000108.1:0-2449 GCA_045579305.1 Candidatus Fimenecus sp.
CTTTCCGCTGACTTTGTATCTTTTGTACGAGGCGAAAAACCAAGTCTTGCTTGTACTTCGATTTTCGATTCAGTTGCAGGTCATTTATGCGTTTACCTTGCTGATAAATCTAGGGAAAACGGCGGTATGCCACAGGAAGTAATATTATAAAATAACATAAAACAAAGAAAGCAGAGCTGACAAAAATCAGTTCTGCTTTTTATTTTGAGATTCTTCACTGCGTTCAGAATGACTTATATTTTTTTGCATATTAATCAATAAATGTGATTTATTCAGAAAGAATTGAAATTAACGAGTCAAGATGTTCTGCGGGAACGCCAAATTCAACAAGACAATTATATGTCTTTTCGCTTAATGATGAGCCCTCGGCATCCATAACCTTTTTATAATACTCACTGTCAAACATATTTGTGATTGTTCTTTTACTGCCTATTTCAGCAAAATTTGAGAAAAGATAATCACGATATAAATCTTCTGTCGGAACGCCTAACAACGCATTTATTAAAAATGAAAGCATACCTGTTCTATCTGTTCCGATACTACAATGGATAATCATAGGGTAATTATCCTCATCTGCAAGAATTTCAAAAATCTTTAAAATCTGTTCCTTATTATCACTAAGAACATCACCTGAATGGTCCATAGGACAGCTTATGTAGTTTACTATATCACCGAGAGGACTTGATGTGACTCCACCCGTTTCACCGTTTTCAATCTGTCGCAAATCAATTTCCGTTTTAATACTCAAATCATTAAGCATTACTTTTTTACCGTCTTCAGTTATAATAACTCCACAACCATTATCCTTACTGTTATTGAGTCTGCTACAACGATAAAGAAAGCCTTGTTTTGTTCTTGTATTATTTTCTGTTCCCCAACCACCTATATCACGGACATTTGTTATTCCGTCAACATAAAGGTTACGAGGTGCTGTGCCTTCTGTATCAAAATTATAAATTTTACTTGTTTCACCATTTACGGTGATTGTCCAATAATAATTTGTGGCAATTTTAAGATTATAAACAGCAATTTTTTCTTCTTTTGTGGTATATGATATTGGATTTGACAGATCCTCATTTTCACTTATGTTCAGAATATACTCTGTATTATCTGATTTTTCACCATTATATTCCCATTGAAACTCAATAGCCTCAGGTCTGCTCAGTTCCTTTTCACCCTTGACACCAAGTGGTAAAGAATCATAATTCTTTGCAAGATATTTCGCCTGTTTTTCAGTATGTACAGATACTTCACAATCAGCAGGATAAATATTTGTAATTATATCGTTTGTTGTAATAATTATATTCGTATTTTCTTTTGCATTGCAACTTGTAAATACAGATACAATTATTAGTATTGCAAGTATTAATGAAAGTATTTTTTTCATAATTCCTCCTTCAAACATAAACGGGACGCCGTGGTCAGCGTCCCCTACATTTTGTGTTTTTTAACTATTATTTTGTGCCGAAGATTCTGTCGCCTGCGTCGCCAAGACCGGGAACAATGTATTTATGCTCGTTGAGTTTTTCATCGAGTGCTGCACAATAAATGTCAACATCAGGATGCGCATCAGCAAGAGCCTGCATTCCTTCCGGAGCAGCAATAATGCCCATAAACTTGATTGACTTTGGTTTGAATGTCTTAATCTGGTTAATTGCATCAATTGCAGAGCCGCCAGTTGCGAGCATTGGGTCAAGAACGATTACTTCACGTTCTTCAATGTCTGATGGAAGCTTGCAGTAATAAGGAACAGGAAGTGCTGTTTCTTCATCTCTGTACATACCGATATGGCCAACCTTTGCAGATGGTACAAGTGAAAGAACACCTTCAAGCATGCCGGTACCTGCACGAAGAATTGGAACAAATGCAAGTGTTTTACCGGAAATAACCTTTGTCTTTGCAATAGCAACAGGTGTTTCAACTTCAACTTCTACAAGAGGAAGGTCACGAGTTGCTTCATAGCACATAAGAGTTGCTATTTCAGAAACAAGTGCTCTGAATTCCTTTGAGCCTGTATTTTTATCTCTTAAAAGAGTGAGCTTATGCTGAATAAGCGGATGGTTAGTAATAATAATATTTGCCATTTTTAATTCCCCCAAAATTTCATTGGTTATTTTCAAAAATATTATATACCCTATTTTTGGAATTTACAAGATATTTTATGAATTTTCTATCTCCATAATCTGGTCAATTCTTCTCTGATGACGACCACCCTCAAATTCAGTCTCAAGGAAAACGTCAACTAATTCAAGAGCAAGACCTACACCAACAACACGACCACCCATACAAAGAGCATTTGCATCGTTATGCATTCTTGTAAGTTTTGCACTGAAATAATCTGAACAGCAAGCTGCACGGATACCCTTTACCTTATTTGCTGCCATTGAAATGCCGATACCTGTACCACAACAGAGAATTGCTTTTTCACATTCACCACTTGTCACCTTTT
>JAZNLY010000109.1:0-26014 GCA_045579305.1 Candidatus Fimenecus sp.
AAGGTTTCGTTCTGCAGTAATTTTAGGATTTTTCTGTCTTATACTACCTGCTGCAGCATTACGAGGATTTTTAAATGGTTTTTCTCCATTCAATTCCTGTTTCTCAACTATATTCAAAAAGACATCACGAGGCATATATACCTCACCACGGACTTCGATAAAAGGAATTTCCTTTTTTAGTCGTAAGGGTATAGTTTTTATAGTTCTGAGATTTGCAGTGATATCTTCACCCTGAACGCCATCACCGCGAGTGGAGCCACGAGTGAAAACACCATCTGTGTATTCAAGTGAAACAGAAAGACCATCTATTTTAGGTTCAACAACATACTGAGCATCTGCAAAATAATCCTTGACCCTTTTATCAAAATCACGGACTTCATCATGGGAAAAAGCATCCTGAAGGCTTTCCATTTTTACAGTATGGACAACTGTTTCAAATAGACCATCAGCCTGACCACCTACTCTATGTGTTGGAGAATCAGGGGTCAGAAGTTCCGGATATTCTTTTTCTATTGAGTCGAGCTCTCTCATTAACATATCATATTCATAATCTTCAATATCATTTTCATTTTCAACATAATATCGATATATATGATAGTTCAACTCTTTTCGGAGTTGTTCTGCTCTTATCTTTTTTTGTTCAAAATCGGTCATCTGTTTCACCTTAATTTTATTTGTTTATTGTTATTTTTTGATGAAATATCTTAATAGTTTAAGGGTATACTGTATCAGGGTGATTTTATGAAAAACATAGAAAAATATGCATTGATTTTTATTGTAGGTGGATTTGGTTATGGTCTATTAGAAATAGTTTTCCGAGGATTTACGCACTGGTCAATGATTATAACCGGTGGCTCGGCATTAATTTCTCTGTATCTTATATATCAAGCATTCCCGGACCAATCCATAATTATAAAATCATTAATCGGATGCTCAGTAATAACAACACTGGAATTTACAGTAGGTTTAATTGTAAACAAGCTGTTTTCATTTGGTGTCTGGGATTATACCAATTCACCCGACAATATTCTTGGCGTTATTTCTCTTCGTTTTTCCTTGTGTTGGTTTGCAATATCTTTTATAATGCTTTCCTTATTTGTAACCTTGCAAAAAATAATTACTTTGCAGAAATCTTAAAAATCTTTACCCCATGTGGTTTGACTGTTGCAGAAAGCTTATCTGAAATAATAGCATTAGTTTTATCCCACAATTCAACACAACGATATTCATTGGACTGTGGTAAAGAAACACTGACTACATTATGAATATCACTCATCTTGCAACTCATTTCTGTTTCTGAATTTGTCTTATTAAAGAAACAAACAGCAACTTCATTGTTATCCAATGGTTTAACAAGTATATCCTTCAGACCTGCTTTGATTCGTTTGCACTGGATTCCGAGTTTATCCTGATTAACAGCAATTACATCTTTATTTGTGAGAATCTGTAATACTTTATTATCGACATCAACTGTACCATCAGGTTTAATGAAATCACGGATGTCATTACCAAGAATAAGTGGTGCAGCCATCATTGACCACAATGTGAAATGAGATTTATTTTCTTCGTAATTAAGATTTCCATTACCAACCTCAAGCATATCAGGGTCGTTAAAAGCACCTGGACGAGCATATTTGTCAAGTCGAACATTAAACTCATAAATACCAATAACAGATGCCCAATGTGGTTGAATATCACCTGTTGTTCTCCAGATATTACCTGCTTTTCCTCCCCATTTCCAAGGTTGGTTGGTACCCCATTCACAAAGTGAATAAAGTATTTTCTTTTCTTCACAATTATTTTCTTCTGCATACTTTTTAGTTGCTTTCACAAGCTCTCTGCCCATCTTTTCATACTGCATGGCAGCACTATCCATAGGAGAAGCAACAGGATTAGTAATTGAAATTGTATTTTTACCTGCTTTAAGCTGAATCTTAATCTGACGTCTGCCTTCTCTTGAGAATGCTTTCTGTTCAGCTATAAGGAAATCATAATTGTCTGTTCCGTTTACTGTAACAACGCAGAATTGTCCCTTACAAGTATTTTTACGCATTATAAGAGTGAATATATATTCACCTTCTTCGGGCACATCAATATCGTTGAATTCGATAGTGCCAAGACCACTACAAAGGCCCTTTACATAAGTATTACCATCATCTTCTTCAACAACTTTTGCATCACCCTTCAAAACAGCATCTTTTGCTTTAAAAACCAATTCATTCTTAATTTTGTTACCTATAATTGAAATACTATCAATATAAGGAGCATCTGTAGGAATAAGTACATGGTGACAATAGTCATATTTAAAATATTCAATTCCCCATTCCGCAAAAGTTTCTGCATCAATCTGTTCATTATAAAGAGATGCAGGTAAGTCTTCACATGTAAGAGTACCATTTGAAGAATAAATGCCTGCTTTAAGACCTAATTCATTTATTTGTTCAACAAGCCATTTGATACCGTGAGGGAATGTAGAAAAGTCACCCTGCATTTTGCCATTTTCATCACGCATGGAAGATTGCCAGCAGTCATCAAGATTAATATAAATATATCCTGCATCAGCAAGACCCGATTCTTTCACTGCTTTTGCAATCTGGAGAATAACATTTTCATTTATATTATGTCGGAAAATATTCCAGCTTGACCATCCCATTGGTGGAGTAAGAGCAGCTCCATTATTATACATTTCATCTTTTGAATAATGAATTTTAATTTTTTCAAGCGCTTTTTTCACTTCACATTTAGGACAGATATCCTTTTTTTTGAAATAAAGAAGACTACTTCCGACAGCTGTACCGGCAGCTGCAATTCCTGATAAAACAGCAAAACCTTTTTTCATGATAAAACCTCACAATACAAAACAGGTCAGATGGTATTTTGCATCATCTGACCTGTAATATTAAATGTTACGGCCTAAATGCCGAATATATTATTCCTCAACAGGAGCTTCCACAACTTCTTCAGCAGGAGCGTCTACAACTTCTTCAGCAGGAGCTTCTACTTCAGCTGTTTCTTCAACGGGAGCTTCTTCAACTACCGGTGGCTCAAGGAGAGCTTTGATTGAAAGGCTGACTCTCTTCTTATCAAAGTCGATTTCCATAATCTTAGCTTTAACAACTTCGCCAACCTTAAGTACTTCTGCAGGAGTACCGATATGCTTGTAAGCAATCTGTGAAATGTGAATAAGACCATCTACACCAGGAATAATCTGTGCAAATGCACCGAATGATGTAAGGCTAACAATCTTACACTCAACTTCACTGTCAACAGGATAATCACGCTTAAGGATTTCCCAAGGATTGTCTTCAATCTTCTTGTAACCAAGAGAAATCTTCTTATTTTCTCTGTCAAGTTCCTTAACAAAAACTTCTACAGTATCGCCAACTTTAACGATTTCTGATGGATGCTTAATTCTCTGCCATGAAAGTTCAGAGATATGTACCATACCGTCCACACCACCAAGGTCAACGAATGCGCCATAGCTTGTAAGACTTCTTACAGTGCCTGTATAAACTGCACCTTCAGCTACATTAGCCCAGAATGCATCTTCAACTTCCTTTTTCTTAGCAGCAGCAACTTCACGGATTGAACCAACTACTTTTCTTCTCATCTTGTTAACTTCGATGATTTTGTATTCAACTGTTGTGTTAACAAGTTCTTCAAGAGAATCGTTTCTTCTCATCTTTGCAAGAGAAGCAGGAACAAATACTTTGATTGCACCATCCTGAACAAATACACCCTTGTTGTCACCAACAATACCTGTAACACGGCCTGTATGAACAGAATCGTCTGCTTCAAGATTTTCCCAGATAGCTCCACGGTCAAAAAGACGCTTTGAAAGTTTGATTGTGCCTTCCACATCATTTGTCTTCATGATACGAAGCTTGATTTCGTCGCCAACCTTAAGCTCTGCTTTTGGGTCAGCTGATGGATCATCACTATATTCATCAAAAGACACATAGCCTGTATGCTTTCTGCCTGCAATTTCAACCTGAATTTCAGTTGCAGTGAATCCTACAACAGTACCAATAACGTTCTGATCAGAACTCATTGTGCTGAGTGATTCTTCGAGCATCTGTTCAAAGCCTGCTGTCTCCTCCATATTAATTGTGTTTACGTTTTCAAAATTCTCGGACATAGTTTTTAGTACCTCCTTAATTATACTATCGGGCGTTGATGCACCCGCAGTAACGCCTATTGAATGAACATCACAAAAGGCTATGTCCAAAAGCTCTTCTGCCGTTTCAATCAAATAAGTCGGGCAGTTTGGTTCGCAGACTGCTTTAAGCTTAGCAGTGTTTGAACTTGTTCTGCCACCTATTATTATCATTACATCATTTTTCTTTGATAATAATAAGGCTTCTGCCTGTCTTTCTTCGGTCGCACTACATATTGTATCAAAAATAATTGCGTTTGTATAGTATAATTTTATTTTTTTTATACATTTTTTCCATTCTTTTATGCTAAAAGTTGTCTGAGAAACCACGATAAAGGGTTTTTCTGCATCAAAAGAATGATTTTTAAATATATTTTCGAGTTCTTCAACAGAGTTGAAAATAAAGCAATCACCATTACAATAGCTTTTTATTCCAACTACTTCGGGATGATTTTTATCCCCTGCGATAAGCGCAGGTATTGAATCACTTGTATTCTTTTCAATTATTTTATGTATTTTTTTTACAAAAGGACAAGTTGCATCAATATGGTCAATATTGTTATCACGACAATATTTCAAAGTATTATTTTCTACACCATGTGTACGGATTACAACTTTTTTATCACTTTTTGCATCAGTGATATCATCAATTATGTTTACACCTTTATTAGAAAATTCTTCAACAACCTGCGGATTATGTATGATAGGACCTAATGTACAGATATCTTCTCCCCTGCCAACAAGGTCATAGAGCATATTTACTGCACGATTCACACCAAAACAAAATCCCGCGGTTTTTGCAAGAGTTATCTGGACTTGCATTTCTTTCTAAGCTCCCTCCAGAGAAGAACGATTTTATCCATAACCATATTTGCTACTTCTTTGTTTTCTTTTGAGCCACCATCTTCTGTAAAACTCATTTCTTCATACTTGATAGCTTCACCAAATTTAACGAAAACTCTTGAACCGAATTTTCCTCTTTCTTCAACACAGATTGCAGCAGGAACAACATCGCATTGTGCATTTCTTGCTATAAAACCAACACCTGATTTTGCTTTCTTTGGATAACCATCCCTTGAACGGGTTCCTTCTGGGAAAATACAGAGAACTTTACCTTTTTTTACGAGTTCACTTGCATAGTTTACTGCTTCCATATCGCCTTTTCCACGTACAATGGGGAATGCATTGCAACTTTTTAAAACTGCTCTCGCAATAGGGTTCTTAAATGCTTCATATTTAGCAACAAAATGAAGAAGTCTCTTCTTTGATGCTGTTGCAATAAAAATAGGGTCATAAATGATAGAATGGTTAGCTGCTATAATAAAACCATCCTCGCGGTCAATATTCTCAAGACCTTCAACTTCTAATTTTACACGAGTCTTGCAACAGAAATTACACCATGGTCTGTAAACATTAAATCCTTTACGTGTTGTATAATCACTAAAATCAAAATATTTCTTATCTGCCATTACATTTTCTCCTTAATTGTTTCGACAATTTTATTAATAGATTCTTCAAGAGTAAATCCTGTTGTATTAATAATAACAGAATCCTCTGCAGGTTTCAATGGTGCAATTTCACGATGGGAATCATTGTAATCTCTTATTTTCAAGTCCTCAAGTACTTCTTCGAAAGTAACAGTACTTCCCTTTTCCTGAAGTTCCTTAAATCTTCTCATCGCTCTTTCTTCCGGGTCAGCAGTCAGGAAAATTTTAACCTGAGCATTTGGAAGAACAACAGTACCGATATCTCTTCCATCCATAATGCAGTTATTATTTGCTGCAATATCTCTTTGTAAATCAAAAAGGAAAGCTCTTACAGATGGGATTGCAGATACATTTGACGCTGCCATTGAAGCTTCGGGAAGTCTTATTTCCGTTGAAACATCATCACCATTAAGATATACGTGCTGAATACCATCGATAAATTTAAGCTCAACCTTAATTTCAGAAAGAACTGAACCAACATAATTTGCATCTGTTGTTACTAATTCCTTACGAAGACAGTATACACCAACTGCTCTGTAAAGAGCACCTGTATCCACATATATAAAACCAAGTTCCTTGGCTGCCGCACGTGCAACAGTACTTTTCCCTGCACCTGCAGGTCCGTCGATTGCTACATTAATCATTTATTTACCCTCACTCTATATTACTTGCAGATAAACCTGCTAAATGTCCTGTTGAAAAAGCAATTTGAAGATTAAATCCACCTGTATATCCATCACAGTCAATTACCTCACCTGCAAAATATAATCCTTTACAGATTTTGCTTTCCATTGTTTTTGGATTTATTTCATTTATTCTGATACCACCCGATGTAACGATTGCTTCGGATATGTCATTGAAATCCATAACAGTCAGTTTTAACCCCTTAATGGTATCAATAATATTTTTTCGCATTTCTTTTGTTATCTGATTTACTTTTTCTGATGGTTTTATATGAGATAATCTCAAAACCGGTGAAATCAAAGATTTTGGCAACAATAATGCAAGAACATTCGAAATCGATTTATTACTGTTATCTGCAAAATAACGAAGAATTCTTGCATCAAGTTTTTCCTGTGATAATGCAGGTTTCAAGTCAATAAATATTTCATATCTTTCTTTTTCCATTTCACGCAAATGGGCACTTGCTGAAAGAATCATAGGACCTGAAACACCAAAATGTGTAAACAGCATTTCACCAAAATCATCATATATTTCTTTTTTCTTTTTGGTATCAAACACCTTGATACCGACATTTTTAAGTGATAATCCCATGCATTCACTGCAGATTCCTTCACGACACATAAGAGCAGACAAAGATGGTCTTATATCAGTAACTGTATGACCTACACTCTCTGCGAATTTGTAGCCGTCACCTGTCGAGCCTGTTTTTGGATAAGACATACCGCCTGTTGCAACTATAACAGAATCTGCAAAATATTCATTACCTGACTCCGTTAACACACCCTTAACGACATTATTTTCAAACAGAAGACTCACTACTCTCTCTGTTTTTCTCTTAACTCCTGAATCAGATATATATCTATTCAAGGCATCAACAATGTCAATAGCCTTATCACTCACCGGAAAAACACGATTTCCTCTTTCGACTTTTAGTTCAACTCCATAATCTTCAAAAAAGTACATAACATCCTGAGAATTGAAAGAAGAATACGCACCATATAAAAATCGTCCATTACCGGGAATATTTGAAATAAATTTCTGAACATCATCACCGATATCATTGGTAACATTACATCTACCCTTACCGGTAATCATAACCTTTCGTGCAATTTTGTCGTTTCGCTCTAAAAGTAAAACATCCGCACCATTTTCTGCAGCAGTACCCGCAGCCATTGTACCAGCTGCACCTGCTCCTACTACTATAACTTTATTACTCATTTTCGCCACCATCGGACTTATCATAAACCTGATATTCATCCCATATTCTTTCAAGTTTATTGAAGTTATTATACACCTCTTCACGACGGCTGAATGTAAGAGCAACAATCAGAGCGTTAATAAGGCTCAACGGAGCTACTAAAGAATCAACAACAGAAACTATATCGCTTTTTGCCACAAGTAATGTGTCAGAAAATTCTGCAATAGGAGAAACTGCCGAATCAGTGATTGAAATAATGTTTGCTCCCCTGTCATTTATAAATCTGAGGGCATTTATTGTCTGTTTTGAATACCGTGGAAAACTGATTGCAACACAAACGTCACCCTTATTAATTCTGAACATTTGCTCAAACATTTCACTTCCGCTTGAAGTATCCACAAGTATTACATTATCAAAAACAGGATTAAGATAAAAATACAGGAAACTTGCCAATGCTGCTGAGCTTCTCACACCAAGTATATATATTTTCTTTGCTTTATTGATGAGTTCAACAGCTTTCCTAAATTCGGATTCACTTACAGATTCAAGAGTATCACGAATCAAATCCATATCGCCATTAAGAACTTTTTTTATTGCATCATCTTCACCGATTAAATTACTTGAAACTTCCATTCTTTGAACAGCAGTGAGCTTTGACTTAATCATCTGCTGAAGTTCTTTCTGCAATTCCGGATAACCCTTAAACCCCATTTCTGTCGCAAAACGAACAACTGTGGATTCACTTACACCAACTTTTTCACCCAATTTTGATGCTGTCATAAAAGCAGCTTTATCGTAATTCGCTGAAATATACTGTGCAAGTTTTTTATGGCCCTTTGACATTTTTTTATTATTCAGTTCAGTTTTAGACAAAAGAACGGACTTCATCAATAAATACCTCAATCTTAACAAATAATTCTTCGGATATTATACACTATTCTGTAGCAAAAAAGCAATGATTTTTGCAGGATTTCTTGCAATTTACATTTTTATAGGAGAAAATGTTCTTTCCACTGAACAAATTCGGGATTTATCAAGTGAAAGATTATAAATATCTGTTGATTTTTCTTCAAAACTGAACACATATTTAGTTTTCTCATCTGCTTTTTCAATTTCAGAATATCTCACAATAAATGGTAATGAGCATTTTTTCACTAAATCTCCCATTACATCTGCACAATTTTTTTTGAAACCTAAAAGTCTGCAATACGGTACATCGATTTCTACATCTCCGATTGTGATATCAAATTGTCTACAAAGTACTGCACGTCTTATCCTTGAATGTGTATATCTTTTGGTTTTTGATTTATCATATATATCACAAAGAAAATTACTTTCCTTTATAGCATCGTCAATTCTGTTTTCAAGGCCTTCTGCCATATTTGCAATGTTTTCAGGCTTTTTATATAAATTTGAGCGTAACATCGTCAAAGCAACTGTATTGTATTTTACATTTGATATAAATTTTCCATTTGAAATGCAATCACTATATAAATTTTGAACATTATCCGGAATATAGTTATCAAATGAAAGAGATTCATTGATTAGCTTTCGTATATGCGTTGCTGATGCAAAGTTTTCAACTGCAAAATCATCATTATAACCAGCACCAATTCGATTAACACAAACTGGGGAAATATTTGAATTCAGTTTTCTTAATGCTTTAATGTATTCTACAGCAAGAATATTGTTGGGCAAGGAAATGTTAAGTTTTTCATTATAATCGCACAATGCTGACTGACGTGCAGAAGGATAACTCTGACCTTTATCAAGATATTCCTTTACTTTATCATCAAATTTTTTATCATTTAAGGCTGATACAATATCATTTATCTCATTAACAGATAAATTCTCTGTACCAAAGGCTATTTTATCACAACCAAAGGAATCCAAAATTTTAACTGCGTTATATGCGAAACATTCTGCCGATGATGTAGCATATAAAAAAGGTAATTCAAGAACAATATCAGCACCATTTAAGAGAGCTGCTTTAACCCTTTCCTCTTTAGGAAATACAGCAGGTTCTCCCCTTTGAACAAAATTTCCACTCATAACGCACACAACTACATCACCCTGATTTTTTACAGAGTCAATCAAAAACTTATGGCCATTATGAAATGGATTAAACTCACAAACTATTCCGATAACTGACATAAAAAACACCTTTTAAAAAATATTGGTAAAAGAAATCTTGAAATTATGCAAATATAAGTATATAATAATACAGGATTAAAATTACTTCAAGAAAAATTTATAAATGGAGATGTTAAAAATGAAAGTTCTTGTTATTAACGCAGGTAGTTCATCACTTAAATATCAGCTTATTGATATGGCTGACGAAAGTGTAATCGCAAAAGGTATTTGCGAAAGAGTTGGCACACCAGAGGCTTGTATCAGCTTTAAAACGCCTGACGGACAAAAAATCGAATACAATGCTCCAATGAGCAATCATACTGAAGCATTTGCTGCTGTTAAACATGCACTTACTGAAGGTGAATACAAGGTTCTTGACAACATCAGTGAAATTACAGCAGTTGGTCACCGAGTTGTTCAGGGTGGTTCACTTTTCAATAAGAGTGTTCTTATCAATGATGAAGTAATCGCAGGTATTGAAAGTCTTAACGACCTTGCACCACTTCACAATCCAGCAAACATTATGGGCATCAATGCAAGTATTGAACTCTTCGGCAAAAATGTTCCTCAGGTAGCTGTTTTTGACAATGCATTCCACAGCACAATGCCTGCTGAAGCATACACATTTGCTATTCCAAACGAACTCACAAAGAAACACTCAATCCGTCGTTATGGTTTCCACGGTACATCACATAAATTCGTTAGCGCAAGATGTGCTGAAGTTATGGGTAAAGATATAAAAGACCTTAAGATTGTTACTTGTCATCTTGGTAATGGCTCATCAATCACTGCAGTTAACGGCGGTAAGGTTGTTGATACAACAATGGGACTTACTCCACTTGATGGTCTTGCAATGGGTACACGTTGTGGTGCTATCGACCCTTCTGTTGTTCTTTTTATTATGGAAAAAGAAAATCTTTCAATAAAAGAAATGGATACACTTCTTAACAAAAAATCTGGTCTTCTTGGTGTTTCAGGTCTTTCTTCTGACGACAGAGACCTTAAAGCTGCTGCAGCTGAAGGAAATGAACAATGCCTTATCGCAAGAAACATTCTTGCATACCAGATTAAGAAATACATCGGTGCTTTCGCTGCCGCTATGAATGGTATTGATGCTATCGTATTTACAGGTGGTATCGGTGAAAATGCTGACGATATCCGTGATAAGGTTTGTAACGAACTTTCATTCCTTGGAATTGAAATCAATAACGAAATAGGAAAGACTCTTGTTAAGGGTAAAGAAGGCGAACTTTCAACAGAAAACTCAAAAGTAAAAGTTTACGTTCTTCCTACTAACGAAGAACTTGCAATTGCAAGAGATACAAGAGATATTGTAAACGCTCTTTAATTTATAATTACCAAAAAATTAAGCCACTCAAATGAGTGGCTTTTTATTTTGTATGTATTATTTAGTTTCTTGAACCTAGAGAAGACTGGATTGCTTTAAAAAGAGATAAATCACTTTCATAATGTACATCACAAGTGTAGTGCCATACCATTACACCACCAAGACCATAGTCATTGGCAAAGGCTGTTTTATCCTTAATCATCTGGACACCATTGAAGCTTGTCAAAAGCTCGTCACCATAAGTTCCACCATTAAGGTATGATTTATTCACGAAATTTTCAAATGGACTTGTAATGTCAGGCGCTATCTGAGCATATGATGGCCAGGCTTCTTCACCACCATGAGTTCTGCCATAAAAAGGCAGACCTAAATCACATTTTGACAAATCGTATCCTCTTTTTTCAAAATCCTCGATTGCGATTGCGCCACCAACAGTAGCGAATTCTGCGTGTCTGTTAATTTCTGTCATGTTATCATATGACATTATCTCAACTCTATCCAAAACCTGAATGGCAGCCCATGATATATTGGAACTCCAATGGGAAAAGGCTGCACCAAGGATATAATCGTCCATATATTTATCAAGTTCCACAAGAAAGTTTGAATAATCATTTATGCTTTTCAGCTTATGAGGATATTCATAGTCAAAGAATAAGCCATCGAAATCATAGGTTTCTAACAGATTGAGAAAATTTTCAATAAGTATATCACCATTATCAGTAAATGCCTGACTGTGAAGTTTTTCCTTATCATCAGAATTAGCACCATCAGGACCTAATACATTACAATGAATTTTAATATCAGGATTTGCTTTTCTGATGTCTTCAATAATATCTCTGAAAACCTTGTCACCACTTACTTCCACACCGTTGATATTCAGGTCTTGAAGATATACATTACCATTTTCGTCAAATCTAGCAACACCAAACAGAATAATATCAGTTATTATGTTTATTTTCGAGATTTCAAAATTATTACCATAAAACCATTGACACACAAGATATGATGTTACACGGAAATCTTCCTTTTTATTCTCACTAACATTGAGAATATCTACATTCTTAATCTTATATTTGTTATCTATAGAAGAATGAATAGTTATCCTCACTGTATCAGTTATTGTTTCATCCAAGGCACAATAACGATATTCCCCTATTCTTTCCTGCTCATAAATCTTTTGAAACTGACCGTTTTTATCCTTGATTGAAATAGAAAAACTTGTAATATTATTATTCTTCTCTTTCAAAACAACTGTGTCAAATTGAACATAATCATCAAAGACAATATCAAAATAATTGTTGTCTGAATCTGTATTTCCTTTCAAGTTTCCTACTATTTCACCTTGAGAAATAATACTGAATTCTTTTTCAACAGATTCGTTATTCAATCCAGTATAGAATAATGATGTCATTAAAGTGATGACAGTCATAAAAATCGAAACAATGCTCTTAATCATGTTTTATTCACCTCTTGAGTATGACTTCAAAAGTGTTTCATCAACACCAGCTCTGTTCTCCGGTTTCTTGCTAACTGAGAAAGCAATATTCTTTGCATGGTCGCCAACACGCTCAAAATCAATAAGAGTATTGACAAACATCATTCCTGCACGAGTTTCACAGTGTTCTTCATTAAGTCTGCGAAGATGTGCATTCTGATATTTCTCTTTAAGATTATCTGAAACAGTTTCCAGTGTTTCAATATGTTTTGCTTCGTCAAAAGTAAGTTCTTGCTTTTCAAATGATTCAATAGAGGAATCAAGAAGCTCAATGACACACTTTCTCATTGTTTCAAGTTCTGCAACAGCTTCATCGGATATAGCAAGTTTTTCGTTATTACGAACAACCATTGCTTCACTAAGGTTTACAGCATGGTCACCTATGCGTTCAATGTCATTTACAACATGGAAAAGACGACCGATGTACTTTGCATCAGAATAGTCTAAATCAAGGGCATTGATTTTAACAAGATGTCTTGTAATTCCGTGGTTAAGGAAGTTAATTACCTCTTCAACCGATTCAGTCTTTTCAACCTTGGAGGCATCATTTTCAATCAATGCCTTAGCTGCTCTATCAAAGTTATCCTTTGCGAGATGTGCCATTCTCACAACCTCTTTACCAATCTGTTCAACTGCAACAGGTGGAGTAGCAAGAAGCTTTTCGTCATAGAATTTGAATTCGAGCTTTGAATCCTCAGGCTCTTTATCACGGACAAGAAGACAAGAAAGCTTGATAAGACCATTTGCAAATGGGAAAAGAACAATAGTATTAACAACATTAAATATAATATGTGCTGCTGAAATCTGTACTGAAACATTATCGCTTATACTTTCAAGAAGTGTTGTATAAGGTGTGAATACAGTAATAAATAAGAAAATAATTGTACCGATAACATTAAAAGAAAGATGCATTACTGCTGTTCTCTTTGAGTTTGTTTTTGTACCGGCACATGAAAGTAGAGCAGTAACACAAGTACCAATATTCTGTCCCAAAAGAATATATACAGCAAATTCAATAGGAACAAGTCCCTGAACTGCAAGTGCCTGTAAAATACCGATACTTGCTGATGAGCTCTGAATAATTGCAGTAAGAACAAGACCGATAAGAACACCAACGAAAGGATTGCTGAAGTTTGTCATAAAATATTTGAAAACTTCCAATTCACCCAATGGTTCCATACCATATACCATTAATTCCATACCGACAAAAAACATACCAAAGCCTGCAATTGTTTGTCCGACATGCTTTATAATGTCTTTTTTTACAAAAAGCATTGCAAAAACACCAAGAAGTAACGCAACAGGAGCAATAATGCCTAAATCCATTGCAATAAGTACGCTGGTTACAGTTGTACCAATGTTGGCACCCATAATAACACCAATAGCCTGCGCAAGGCTCATAAGTCCTGCATTAACGAAACCAACTACCATAACAGTAGTTGCTGACGAACTCTGAATAAGCGCAGTTACGAGTGCACCCATAATAACAGCTAAAAATCTGTTTTTAGTAAGAGCACCAAGGATTTTTTTCATTTTAGAACCAGCGGTATATTCCAAGACCTTGTCCCATAGCATCAATGCCATAAAGGAACAATCCTATGCCTGTACAGAAAGCAAGTATACGCATTATATCCATATCGCTATTTTCCCTGTTCTGTCATTTTTATTTCTTCATTCTTCTTATATTCAACACCCATGGTTCCAAGGTGATAAATCGAATGATTTCTTATACCAAACTTTTTCTTTTCTATTCTTGAATAATTGATATTCTTTGAACGCATATATGACTTAAAGAAATTAAGTCGTTTGTAAAAATCTTTATAGTTTTTCTTTTCATCTTCAGTCCAAGCCATTTCAGCAAAAGCAAAAATTCTTGGATAAACGGTAAATTGCCAAGCACTTTCATTAACAATCCACTCTGCCCATGTTTCAAATTCAACACCAAGGACATTCTCCTCATTTATAAATCCGGATTTTACAATATTGTATTTGTAAACCTTTTTTAGCGGTGCTGTCGCATGTGACATATCAAAATATAGTGTTGGACATGGTGATACTATGTATTTTCTCTTAGCATTTTCACGTTTTACCCAGGCAGGAGTACGATAAATCCAATACTGACCAACAATACTGTTATCAGTATTCTCCCCTATTCCGTCATTCCACTCAATGGATGTTTTGCCGAGCTTTTTGAGCATTTCATTAACACGATTATTAAAATACCCTTGTAATTCAGAGCCTTTTTTGAAGCCAAGCTCATCCATTTTTTTCTTACATACAGGGCATTCTTTTTCCCACAGCTTATGACCCTTTGCTGCTTCGTCACCACCCATATGGAAGTACTTATATGGGAATAATTCTGCAACTTCTGTCAGGAGTTTTTCAACAAAATCATAAGTTTGTTCCTGTCCTGCGCAAAGCACATCCTTTGTAATACCATTCTTACAATAAACCTCATAAGTTTCTTTCATGCATGAAAGCTCAGGATATGCAGCAAGCATCGCAACTGTATGTCCGGGTAAATCGATTTCAGGAATAATATCAATGCATAGATTTTTTGCATATTCTACAATTTCTCTTATTTCACTCTTTTTATAATAATGGAAATATTCATCCCCGCCCATTTTTATTCCCGGAGTTTTGGCCATAGGACCATCTCCTCCAAGATATTCATATTTACGCTTACTACTGATTTCGTTGAGTAATGGAAAAACTTCGCTTTCTATTCTGTAACCCTGGTCATCACTTAAATGCCAATGAAAAATATTGAGTTTCAGCATCGCCATTTCATCCAATGCACGTTTAACCGCATCAATACCAAAGAAGTGACGAACTTCATCCATCATTTCACCACGATATGAAAACTTAGGATAATCATTGATATATGCACAATTTAGAACAGCAACACCACTTGTTGTTTTTGCTTGCATTATCATTATTTTAAGAGTGACAGCACCATAGAAAGCACCGTTTTCATCTGAAGCAGAAATTGTGATACCATCAGGTTTAATATTCAATTTATAGCCCTCGGGCTTGATTGAAGAATCCTTATTGAATATAATAGAACCATTTTTTGCATCCTTTTTAGTTTTAAGGAAATTAGAAATATATTTCCCCGCTTTCATAAATTCAGGAACACATAAAACCTCAGTTTCAGATGTAACTGTACATGTGCCATCAAGAACATCATATCTCTGGGGTTTCGGAATAATACTATATTTGAGTGCACTCATTTCATTTCCTCCAAAACTTTTAAACAATAGTCGGGTACATCAGATATTAAGGCATCGCATCCCCAATTAACAAATCTTATTATTTCTTCTTCCTTATTTACTGTCCAGGGGTTTACAGCTATACCTAATTGGTGAAGGTCAATAACTTCTTGTTGTGTTATTAACTTTCTGTGTGGATGTGCCGCGTCAGCATTTAACTGTTTACAATATTTTGCAACACCAAATGACATAATTTCACGACCAAATTCATCATCCTCATACAAAAGTCCGGTTTTAACATTTTTATCAATTTGTTTAACAAGTCTGATACATTCAGGGTCAAAACATGAAACAATTGAATTTTCAACAATGCCATATTCATGGATTGTTTCCACAACTTTTTTGACAAGGTCGCAATCTTTCTGTGGTGGCTTGATTTCAATATTGATTAATTTCATAGTTTTAGTCAAATCAAGTAATTCAGTAAGTGTCGGCAATGAAACACCCTTAAACTCATCACTGAAATATGAACCAAAATCATAGCCTTTTAGTTGAGCAAGTGTCAATTCATCAATTCTGCCCATACCATCTGATGTTTCATCAATAGTATAATTATGACAGATAACTATATGTCCATCTGACGACAAGTGTACATCAGTCTCCAACCCATCCGCATTGAAATCGATAGCTTTCCGGAAAGCAGGAAGAGTGTTCTGTGGCGCAACTTTATTGGCACCTCTATGGGCTAAAACGAGTGGCATATAAATACCTCCTTGGTAAATATGAAAAAGTCAAATTTCTACAAGTAATATTTTACCAAAGAGGATTATTGTTTGTAAAGATTTATTTGTATTTTTTTATTAAGTCTTCGTAAATTTCTACCAATTTAAATTTGAATTTATATCTTGTTCCATTTTTCACAATATCATTTTCCTGAGAACTGAGTACATCTTTAATTTCACATTCAGAATCGGCTACAGGCAAGCACATGGGCGGAAACATAACACACCACCAATTCTTCCCTTTACCCTCGCCTATTATTACTTTCACCGCCGTATAATATCCCGCAGGAAGAGTTATGGAATTTTCATAAATCCTTGTTTTAAAATAATCTTCCTGCACAGTAACATTAACATTATAATCATAACCTTCTTTTATCACAACAGATAACGCTGCTTTTTCTAAATCGTCAATATAAGGAAGAATTTTTTCTTCTGCCTCATCTGAAGTTATTGAGCCATCAAAAAGCTCCTTACCTTTAGAAAGCACAGCATCACGGACTTTAAGTTTCAATTCCTGGTCTTCAGCTGAATCCGAATTAGCAATCACATGCATGCGAAGAACTTTGTTGCGTATACCTTCACATTCTGAAGAAAAAACACCTATATTAAATAGGAAGCTCAAAACTAAACCTATAATAATCGACAACTCTATCTTTGTTGTTCTTTTCATTTGTATCACTCCTTGACAAGAGTGTTGGCTGATTTTTTTATATATAAACAAAAAAACACGCAAAAGCGTGTTCTGAACTTTAAAAGTATAAGTGCCCAACAAAGTCGAGCTAAAGCGTTTACGATTTACCAAAATTAATTTTGCAGTATAAAAATACAGTTCCCCACAAAGTCGGTCTAAAGCGAATAATAACCTGCATATTAGCAGGTGGGTGCTCTCCGTCTACTTCTGTGCTCCCTTCGTCCGTCATTGACGGGAGGTCTGCTCCCCATAGAACGAGTACAAGCTCCCTTTTATTGAGTGTTGGGTTAATATTGGCTTTAGTTATCGGGCTTCGCAGGGTGATATTATTCTATGTTTGGTATAAAGAATTATTCCTCATCAAATGAAAATAAATCTGACAATCTTTCTTCAAAAATCTTTCCGATTTCATTGAATTCATTATCATCTTCAATAGGCTCAAGATATGTTTCTCCGTCTTCTTCGCAAACCTTGAGGATAATCAATTCACCATCATCGTCAATTATTTCTTCTGCTTCATCATAAACAGGAAGAAGGGCTACATATTTTGCTGAATCATTTTCTATTCTATCAAGTTCCTCAAAAATATGTTCATCACCATTTTCATCAATTACAGACACAAGGTCAGGGTTAAATTCTTCACTCATTTTTAATACTCCTTTGTTTTTTCTACTTGTATTGTATCGCAATTAAAGCCTACAGTCAACTGTAAAATATTGAAAATGCCGTACAAAAAGTACGGCTTAATCAATTATAAAACATATACACCGGATTCTAAAACAACAATTTCTCTGCCACATGAACGAAGATATTTATATACCGGTTCATCAAAAATCCTGAAATCACTTACAGAATAATCTCTAAGGCTAATTTTTCTCACCTTTCGTGAACCTATATTACAAACAAACAAATCCTCATCATATTTAGAAATTGAAACCGGTTGCTGGAAAGATAATGAATCCAATGAACCGATACGCATACTGAATTTCTTGTGAGCAACAGAGTAACTTACAACACAGTTCTTGTCAGGAACAACACTCCAAATCTGTGCACCATCTACAACAACACCTTTAATCTCACTTCCTTGATATGTCAGGTCACTTGACCATATCATCTCACCTTCAGGAGAAAAAATACCTGTTTCACCACTGTCATAAACAACAACAGTATGTTTTGATGGCATAATATCTGCATCACAAGAAACATAGTCGCCTAATTGTTCTGCTATTTTTTTGTATTCCGGCCCAAATTTATTCAAAAGATAAACACTTTTTGTAACTGGGCTATTCTGCATTCTTTTTATATCGTATCCATAAAAATTAACCTTAACAGCTCCGTTATCTAGGACTGTTTTTTTAGTAAAAATGATACCATTTGAGAATGCGATAATATCATAAACCGAATTAACAATTTTCTGCATAAATCCACCGCTGATATATATAAAAATTTTGATAAATTTAAATTTCAACGAATACATTATACATATTTTTCCTCAATCGGTCAATAGTCTTAATTTGTTTTTACAGCCAGCATCACTATTCATACACTTGGTATTGGTACAAATTATTTTTTTCTTTCCGTCATCAGTGATTATTTCTTCCATTACAATATTTCTATCTAAAAATGTACAATATTGTTCAAATGTAGTTTTTGTTTCGCACATATTATCCCTCCAAAAGATTTATTCAATAGAATTATATTCATATAAGGAATATTTTAAACTAAAAATCAATAAAAATTAAATAGAATAAGGAGGTTATAAAATGCAATCTGCGAAAATATTTCTAGGGATAATTTTTTCAATATGCTTTCTGGCCGTTTTCATCACAATGATTAAAAGCAAACGATTTTTTAGGGTATTATTTTTAAATATGCTTCAAGGAATTTGTGCGTTATTTGCAGTAAATTTGTTAGGACAATATATATCAATCCATCTGCCTATTAACGGGTGGACTGTTGGAGTTTCATCAATAGGTGGAATTTCAGGTGTTATTATGATGCTGTTGTGTGATGTTTTTATCGGATAAAAACATATCAAACCTACTTAACGCTCAATTAATCTGCTCCCCTTTTTAGGGGAGTTTTTATTTAATTATTTACAGTAATCATTATTTTTATTATTTATTAAACACTTTACTATTTTTTTGTTTTGTGTTAAAATTATTGTGGATTTTTGTAAAACTTTCTATCATGTTCAAAATTGGTGTTTTGTTATGGAAATATTTTCAACTTTTATTGAAATACTTGGGGTTATTGCTTTTTCAATTTCAGGAGCTATGGTTGCAATCAGGAGAAAAACTGACCTTTTTGGTGTTATACTTCTTGCAATCATTACTGCACATGGTGGTGGACTTACACGAGATGTTATTTTCAGTTTCTCACCTCCTGCTATTTTCGGAAGCAAATCATATATTCTCGTTTGTGTTATTGTTGCTGTTATTGTTTTTCTTTTTGCAAGAAAATTCAGCCATACATATCTTGAAAACGAGTTGAGAATTGAACATATAAACGATGTATTTGACGCACTCGGACTCGGTGTTTTTGCAGTTATTGGTGTTACAGTAGCACTCGAAAAAGGTCATTCAGGTGATGCTCTTATCTGTATTACTTGTGGTCTTTTGACCGGCATTTGTGGTGGTATGCTTCGTGATGTACTTACAAACTACACTCCATTTGTTCTTATCAAGAGAATTTATGCCATCGCTGCATTATCCGGTGCATCTACTTACTATATTCTTCATATGTATGGTGGTGCAATTCATATCAGTGAAGAATTAGCAATCGTTATCGGAGTAGCCGTTACATTTATTTTAAGAATCCTTGCTATGACATTTAAGTGGAATATGCCTATAGCAATTAAATAGGGTGATAGCGTGAATTATCACGCTATCAAATTGTATGTCTCTCAAAATTTGCTTTATACAAATTTTGAGATAGACGAAATTTCCATCACACCTTGTCTAGCTACAACAAGGAGTGACATCAATGTTCTAGATAAACTTGTAGCTAGAAAGGCTATGGAAATTATATGGAAAGAAATGCAACTATTATCGCAGTTGCAGGTAAAGGTGGAGTTGGTAAAACATCACTTTCTGCAACTATTGTCAGATGTCTTGTTGAAAAATATTCTGACAAGAAAATTTTAGCTATTGATGCTGACCCTGCTGTTGGTCTTTCAACTGCATTAGGAATTGATGTTAAACTCACAATCGACGACATCAGAAAAGAGATTATTGCATCTGTTGATGAGGGTGACACAAGAACTGCTATTGAGCTTTTAGGTGAAGCAAAGTACAGGATTTTTGATGCACTTATAGAAACTGACGGATATTCATTTATTGCGGTTGGTCGACCGGAAACAGCGGGTTGTTACTGTAAAATCAACTCGTACTTAAAAGAGGTAATAGCAATTTTGTCTAATGAGTTTGATTATGTTGTTATTGATGGAGAAGCAGGAATAGAACAGATTAACCGTCGTGTAATGGAAAAAGTTACTCACCTGCTCCTCATTACTGACCCAAGTAAAAAAGGTTGTCAGGTTATAAATACAATTAAATCTGTTGCAGACGAGCTTGTTATGTATGAGAAAATTGGTGTTATTGTTAATCGTATGGCTGATGAAAGTCTTAAAGATTACATTGATACAAACGGCATTCCTGTTTTAAGTTATATTGAAGATGATAAAAACTTATCTGTATTTGATATCAAAGGTGAGAATATTTTTAATCTTCCTGACGAATCAAATGTTGTAAATGGGGTAAGAAAGGCTCTTAATGAGATTGGGGTTATATAAATGAAAGATTTAAAACATTTAATCTATTTTGAAAACTTGTTACAAGAGGCAAATAATGACCTTGTAAAACAAGCAACGGATGATGGCAAACTTGCTATTGCATATACTTGCTATCATATCCCTGAAGTTTTACTGAATCTTGACAAATGCTTTTCAGTAAGACTTCGTGCACCAAGAACAGGCTCAATGGATATTGCAACTTATTATATGAGTTCTTTCCTTTGCGGTTATTCAAAGGCCTTGCTTGAAAGAGGTATTGAAGGTGGCTACAATTTCCTTTCAGCTCTTATTGGTGCAGAGACATGTTCAGAAATGAATCGTACATATGAGCATTTCGAGTTGCTTAAACTTGTTCCGAACGACAAATTCTTTGTAACTTTTGTCGACTCACCATTCAAAATTGAACAGCATACAGTAAAACATTACGCAAAACAATTAAGACTTAAAGTCCTTGACAGACTCAACGAAGTATATGGCATTGATACAAGTGACGAAGCATTAAGAAAAGCAATTGAAGAACATAACGAAATCTGTCGTCTTATCACCGAAATAGGTGAATACAGAAAAGAAGAAAATCCAAGAATCACAGGTTATGAATTCCACGTTCTTTGCCTTGTTACATACTGTTGTCCTAAGTACTTAATTCTTGACAAACTTCGTGATACTGTAGAGGAATTAAAGACTCGTGAACCTGATTCAAAGAAGAATTACAGAGCAAAAATC
Organism: Candidatus Fimenecus sp.; assembly: GCA_045579305.1. Classification (GTDB taxonomy): domain Bacteria; phylum Bacillota; class Clostridia; order Oscillospirales; family Acutalibacteraceae; genus Fimenecus. Next base: position 21,703 of record JAZNLY010000109.1, read on the forward strand.
GTAGTCGTTGGTTCAGAAATGGACGACCCTGACTTTACAAAACTCATTGAGGACAGTGGTGCTTTAGTTGTTGCTGACCGTTTCTGTTTTGGCTCACTTCCAGGTCGTGAAGAAATTATTTTAAATGATGAAGATGATGTTCTTACACAGATTGCACTTCATTATATGAAAACAAGTCAGTGTCCAAGATATATGAGTCACGAAAAGGTTCAGGAAAGACGTGACTATGTCAAGAAATTAGTTGACACTTACAATGCTGACGGTGTTATGTATGAGCAACTTAAGTTCTGTGAGTATTGGGGTTATGAACGAGCACTTGCTTCATATGTTATGAGCGGTGATTATGGTGTACCTACTGCTGCGGTTGACAGACAGTACACAGCATCTGCATCCGGACAGCTCAGAACTCGAGTTCAGGCTTTTGTTGAAAGTCTTGAAATCAAGAAAATTCAGAAAGCAAAGGAGATGAGAGAAAATGGATAATTACGGTAAACTTTACAAAGAACATACTGCCATATTAAAGCACAGAGAATGGCGTGGTTTTAAGGATACTATGTACGACTACTATCGTTGGCTTGTTACATGGAAAGATATTATTAAAATGGCTCTTAAAGCTCCTGTTTCAACTGTAAAGGGTATCTGGAAATATCGTTGGATGGCATCATATCTCTCTGCTCCATCATTTATAGACAGACATGTTGCAGGACTTCGTGGACCACAACTTCGTATGGCTCATCTTCATTATAATATGATTGTTAAGCATACAACTGATTTGATTAACTTATCATTAAAGGCTGATGAGAAAATAAATCCTAACAACAAGCTTTCAAAGAAGATTGTTTTGATGGATGAAATTGTTCCAAACGAAGTTTTTACCGGTTTCCCTAATCTTATTCCTGTGCCATTACAAACTTTACCAATTTTCTTATCTTCTATGGTCGACCAGCAAATTACGCCACCTTACCTTGAGGTTACAGAAAGTTTTGGTGTTCCTGCTGATGTTTGTCCTCTTCCGAGTGCTGAGGCAGGTGTTGCTATTGAAGACGACTATCCTAAAATTGGTTGTTGTATGATAGGTACAAATATGCCTTGTGACGGTTCAATTATGAATTCATCATTCCTTGACAGAAGATTACAGTTACCAACTCACTTCTTTGGTATTCCACTTCGATATAATGGTGAAGATGTTCAGGAATATGGTGTTGATGAAATCAAGGCACTTATTGAATTTATTGAAAAACACACAGGTGAAAAATTTGACTGGGATGCATTCTTCAAGAGAATGAAACAGTACAATGAACAGCTTGAATATGAATTACAGAAGTGGGATATTAACAGAACAGAATATCCACAGATGACAGGTGCTTGTTTCTGGCTTTACAGAATTTTCTATTTTAACCTTTCAGGTGGTACAAATGAAAGATTCTTAAAGGTTGACAAGAAAGTAAACAAAATCATGATGAAAGCCTATGAGAAAAAGACTCCTGTTTCAAAGGAAATGCGACACAGAGCTGTTGTATGGTCCTGCCCTGCTAACTACTACACAAGTTTTGCTAACTGGATGGAAAACTGTTGGGGTATAAATGTTGTTATGGATATGGAAACCATGATTTCATATTTACACATTGACACAGAAGATAAAGAACAAGCATTAAAAGACCTTGCTAAAACTTATCAGCGTTCAATAATGAGAAAACACACTAAAGGTGGATATCAGAATGTTGTTGACGAACTTTGGAGAATTGTTGACGAATACAATGCTGATACAGTTATCATGTATGACCAGATTTCATGCAAAGGTATGGATGGTCTTACAGGCATTTTTGATGACCAGGCAAGAGAAAGAAACGTAAACTTTATCTGGGTTAAGCAAGACCTTATGGACCCACGTACAATTTCTCGCAGAGAAATGCGTGACCAGGTTAACAAATACATGCAAACAGTTTTACAAGAAGAGCCATTAGACCCTTCACTTGTAGATTTTGAAGACGATTTAGCTTGGTAATATAAAGGAGATAATACTATGAAATATTTTGGTGGATGTGACGTAGGTTCTACCTACACAAAATGTGTTATTCTTGATGAAAACGGCAATATGGTTGCTAACGTTACAAACAGAAGTAAAATCAACCCTGTTCAGAGTGCTGAAATTGCTCTTGATGATGCAGTTGCACAAGTTAATGGACTTAACTCTGCAAAAGAGCTTACATATCTTATCGGTACGGGTTATGGTAGAAATAAAGTTCCATTTGCTGATGAAAACATTTCTGAAATCAGCTGTCATGCTATGGGTGTTCATGTTACAAACCCTGAAGTTAAAGCAATTATTGACATAGGTGGTCAGGACGTTAAAGGTATTTCAATTGATACAGACGGTACAGTTAAAAACTTTGCTATGAACGACAAATGTGCTGCAGGTACAGGCCGATTCTATGAGGCTATGGCAAATGCTTTTGAAATGACATTACCTGAATTTTCGAAGCTTTCACTTAATGCAAAAAACACTATTCCAATTACTGCACAGTGTACTGTTTTTGCTGAAAGTGAAGTAATTTCACTTGTTGGTGAGGGTAAGCCTATGGATGAAATCGCAGCAGGTATTCAGTTAGCTGTTGCAAAGCGTTGTTTCGTTATGGCTAAAAAAGCAGGTGCTGTGGACAGCATCACTCTTACCGGAGGTTGTGCTAAAAACGATGGCCTTAAAAAGGCTATTGAAAAAGTGCTTAAAATCAATGTAGTTGAACTTAAAACTGACCCACAGCTTATGGGTGCTTTAGGTGCTGCTGAATATGCTCGTCAAAAAGGTCTTGCAAAGGAGAACTAATATGGAAATATTGTTTATAATTCTTGGTGTTATTCTTGCACTTTTTGTAATCACTTTTGCAATTTATTGGTTTAACCTTGACATGAAACTCGTAAGAGTTGTGTATGATTGGTTGCAGAAACACTACGACACAATGAAAAGAGATAAGAAATTATAATGAGATTATATAATAACCTTATCAATGACATTAAAAGCAGTTTTAGTGGTATAAAGCAAATAAAAAGTAATATTTCATTAAATACAAGCAAAAAAAATTCTGTGATTTTTTTATCAGATACAGCCTTTGAACTTGGGGGAAATCAAAAACCTTGTGTAAGTAGTCTTGCTGTTTCAAGTGACATGGCATTTTCAAATTCTGTGTTTTTACTAGGGAAAAACCTTAATGAAATTAAAAGTGACTCCCCTTTTGGTAAATTTGTTTTCATACAAATTGAAGACTTTGAAAATGAACAGGATACATTTAACAAAATCAAAGAATTAGAAGCTTTGAGATATCATTTAAATGTTGATGGCTTTATGACAAGAGCTTCTGCACTTAATATGCGAGAACAAATCAGAGTTAGCAAAAAAACAATTAAATCCGGTGTAACATTTGCTGACTACGGTAATGCACTCTTAAAGGAATATCTAAATTTTCCTTATGTTAAAAGTGCTGAAATATATTTCATAACTGATTTTAATAAATTTGAAAAGTTAAGCTCAATTGCTAAAAAAATAAGTCAGACAACATCGGCATTAAATCATATTTTTGACAATGTTATGTTTGACTGTTCAACATGTAATCTCAAAGAAATATGCGACGAGGTTGACGGACTTAAAGAATTGCATTTGAAAACTGCGAAAAAGTGAATAAACATAGAAAAAGAGGCTATCAAGCCTCTTTTTTATATGGGGAAGATGCGTGCACCGTCCCCTACTTCATTCTAATACTTTAATTATCTCTTTAAATTCGGGTTTTGATTTGAATTCATCGGATAACGGATAATGTTCGGTCATAACAATTTTCATAAACTGAGATAAATTAGTTTCTCTATATACAGGTCCAAAATTATAATGTCTCATTACTTTTTCTGAAATATTGGGATTATCATCAAGCTCTTTTGCATATTCAGCTGCTATTTTAAGATATTTTAAAGAACTTTCATCATCACCTATCTGATGATACAAGTGGCCTATATGTCCGTAATTATAAAGTCTGTTAACGCAATTTTTACCATAGTTTCCATCATCAAATATTAAATTAATTAATCCTTGTATATGCTTAAAAATCTCAAGTCTCTTTTCAGGTTTATAATTATAGCTATACCCAAATAATGTATCCTGCAATATAAACAACAATTCTTCAATAGCATTTCTATGCGTTGAATTATAATTTTCTGTATCAAATGCCAAACTCATCAGCATTAATTCTTTTGTATCATTAATTGAAGGCAAAGTACTTACTATTTCTTCTGCGTGATTAAGATACTCTTTATATACACGGTATTT
>JAZNLY010000110.1:0-2358 GCA_045579305.1 Candidatus Fimenecus sp.
AAGCAGTTGCTTTCGGGCAGCTGCTTTTCTATTATTGCTTTTTACCATCATTTGTGTTAATATATTTTATTATATAATTAATTCATTGGAGAAAAAAATGAGTATCGTAAGAAATATTGAACTTTATGAATCAGGTCAACAGAAAATTGATTGGGTTAAGGCTCATATGCCTGTGCTTCGCAGTATTGAAAAGGATTTCAGCGAAACAAAGCCTTTTGCAGGTAAAAAAGTTGCTCTTTCAATTCATTTGGAAGCAAAAACTGCATATCTTTGTACTGTACTTGCAGCAGGTGGAGCAGAAATGTATGTTACAGGCTCAAATCCCCTTTCAACACAGGACGATGTTGCTGCAGCATTGGCTCATAACGGTCTTAATGTATTTGCCTGGTACAATGCAACAAGCGAAGAATATATGAACCACCTCCGTCACGTAATCAGTGCTGGTCCTGATATTATCATAGACGATGGTGGTGACCTTGTTAATCTTATTCACAACGAATATCCTGAGCTTCTTCCTAATGTTTTAGGTGGTTGTGAAGAAACTACAACCGGTATTATCCGTCTTGTTTCAATGCACAGAGATGGTCAGCTTAAGTTCCCTATGATTGCAGTAAACAATGCAAAATGCAAGTATCTCTTTGATAATCGTTACGGTACAGGGCAGTCTGTATGGGACGGAATCAACCGTACAACAAACCTTATTGTTGCAGGTAAAAAAGTTGTTGTCGCAGGTTATGGCTGGTGTGGTAAAGGCGTTGCAATGCGTGCAAACGCACTGGGCGCACAGGTAATTGTTACGGAAATCGACCCGATTAAGGCTATGGAAGCTCGAATGGACGGATTTTCTGTAATGGAAATGACAGAAGCTGCTAAAGAAGGTGACTTCTTCGTTACTGTTACAGGATGTAAAGACGTCATCACAGAAAAAACCTTTAAAAATATGAAAGATGGCGCAATCTGTTGTAATGCAGGTCACTTCAATGTGGAAATCAATCTTCCTGACCTCGAGAAAATGGCGACAGAAATTAAACCACAAAGAAATAATATTATGGGTTATGTTCTTCCTGACGGCAGAACAATCAGCATTATCGCAGAAGGCAGACTTGTAAACCTTGCTGCCGGTGACGGACATCCTGCCGAAATCATGGATATGAGTTTCTCAATTCAGGCTCTTTGTGCTGAATACATCGTAAAAAATAACGGAAACTTATCTGTAGGTGTTGTTGACGTACCTGAAGAAATCGACAAAAAAGTAGCTCTCAGAAAGCTTAATAGCTGGGGAACAGAGATTGACAAGTTGTCTGATGAGCAGGAAAAATATATTAACAGTTGGAACGTGTAAAAATGGCTAATAAATTCAGATTTACAAACGAGGTTTGTCCCGTTTGTAACACTACTTTTAAAGAAGATGACGATATTGCGGTGTGTCCCGAATGCGGAACACCTCACCATCGTAAATGTTTTAAAGAAAATACAAAATGTGCAAATCATGAAAAACATAGTGAAGCTTTCCGTTGGGAGGCCGATATCCTCAACCAGGACACAATAGATTTGCCTAAAATTGAGATTGAAAAACCATTCAATCCAAGTCCTGAACAGTTGCCGTTTTTTCCTATTGCAATAGATAACGACCCTGCTCTTTTTAATGGACAATATACAGACTTTAACGAAGAAGTAAGTCTGAGCGATGCAGTACTGTTCGTACGACAGGAAACCAGAAAATATATTCCTAAATTCCATAAAATAAAGAACGGAAAGATAGCGTGGAACTGGGCAGCGTTTTTCTTTGCACCATATTGGTTTTTCTATCGCAAGATGCATAAATTAGGCACAATCTTCCTTGCTCTCACTCTTTTAATATCAATAGGATTCAGCATGGTTCCTTCTGTTCAGAAGCTTTATACCGATATGTCAGAATGGGCAGAAAAATACAGTGTTGAGGACATAAACGAGTTATCTGAAGCAGAGATTCTGAAAGCAAATGACGAGAGAATTGCCTTTATGAGTAAAAACAAAACTGGAGTGATATTGGTTTTTACTCAGACGGCGCTTACCCTTGCTCTCAACGTGTTAATCGGAATTATGGCTAATAAGTGGTATTATGAGCACACCCTTAAAACCATCAAGAAAATAAATACTGAAGAAAAAGACAAACAAAACCGGACTATTCTTTTTCTTCGACAAGGTGGTACATCTGCAGGCAGCTTTTTTCTTGCAGTTCTGGCAAACAATATGGTTGTTATGGCAGCAGAAATGCTGATGACATTTATAAAATAATTATTACATTCGGGAGATTAATGTTATGAAAATCACAAAAGCGATTATCCCTGCAGCAGGACTCGGCACACGAGTTCTTCC
>JAZNLY010000111.1:0-3938 GCA_045579305.1 Candidatus Fimenecus sp.
TAATCACGGTCTTATGAGAAAGAACGAAAGTGAAAATGTTATTGAAGTTTTCGGCAAAGAGCTTGATGCAAACCTTGTTTATGTTGATGCTACTGACCGTTTCCTTGACCTTCTTGCAGGTGTAAGTGACCCTGAAAGCAAAAGAAAGATTATCGGTGCTGAATTTATCAATGTTTTTGCTGATGAAGCAAGAAAACTTGAAGGAATTGAATTCCTTGCACAGGGTACAATTTATCCTGACATTCTTGAAAGCTTTAAACAGGCAGAAGGCAAAAAGGCTGTTAAGTCACATCACAATGTTGGCGGACTTCCTGAAGACCTTAACTTCTCACTTGTTGAACCTATCAAGCTTCTCTTTAAAGACGAAGTTCGTGTAGTTGGTGAAGCACTTGGTCTTCCACACGCTATGGTTTATCGTCAGCCATTCCCTGGACCCGGTCTTGGTGTTCGTTGCCTTGGTGCAATCACTCGCGACAGACTCCACGCACTTCGTGAAGCAGATGCAATTCTTCGTGAAGAATTTGATAACTGTGGACTTGCTGAAAAAGTTTGGCAGTACTTTATCGCTGTTCCTGATGTTAAGAGCGTTGGTGTTAAGGATGAAAGCCGTTATGAAGGCTGGCCTGCAATCATCCGTGCTGTTAACACAACAGACGCTATGAGTGCTACAATTGAAGAAATTCCTTATGCGGTACTTCATAAGATTACTTACAGAATCACACACGAAGTTGATGGTATCAACCGTGTACTCTACGACCTTACTCCAAAGCCAATCGGAACAATTGAGTGGGAATAAGAAACGAAAAGTCCACAAAGCCTTATATATCAAGGGTTTCAGGACTTTCAGAAAGCCCCGTGATACAAAAATGATACTGTATACGGCTTTCCCACATTAATATCATACAAGAGAAAACCTCTCTCATTTGAACACTTAGTTCATCTGAGAGAGGTATTTTTATGCCTGTTTTTGGAGAACGTGATAATGTAGTTTTTTATTTATACGGTTACATTTTCACTCTGTGTGGAAGCTCTTTTTTCTTTAAGTTGTCTTTCAACTTCTGCCACGTGTTCTTTATCATCCTTAAGGAAAAGAATAACTATAAGATAAAGTATTGAACCGATTGCCGGACCGAGAATAAACAGATGCCAACGGTATTTGAGGAAACGAGGAGCAACCTGTGCATTGATAACAGTCTGATTTGCTGCGTGCTTTATGTTCTGATCGAAGCCAAGGAACTTAAGTACATATCCCTGAATGACCTTAGGAACAGCACTTATAAGTTTTGAAACGAGGTTCTGCATTGAGAAAACAATGCCCTCTGTACGCTTACCGGTTTCCAGTTCAGTTTCATCTATGGAGTTTGACAGGAGAGCACGATGTGCGATGTCCTTCATATTTGTAAATATCTGAGTTATACTGAGAAGAACTATTACCACTGCAAGGGAACCCACATTAAGGAAACGGTCATTTGCACCTACATAGAAAGCAATTATACGTGCGACAATAGTAATTACTTCGGAGAAAACCAGCAATTTTTTATTACCACCGATACGGCTGATAATCTTGGTTGTAAAAAACACCGCAATTGCACCGGGAATTCCCATGACAAAGCCATACACAACCTGTGCAGTACCACCTGAAATTTCTTTGCCAAACACATTGTAGGCAACACCCTGAGATTCAAAAAAGTATTCCCAAGGAAGAGAAAGAGAGATACTTTGTACGATTCTTGCCAGGCACACAATAATGAGTGTTTTGTTATGTCTCAGTTCTGCAAGGTCCTTTAATATGCTTGTCTTTTTTTCATCTATAACAGGTTCAACCTTTTCCTTCATACGGTAGGCAAGCATTGCTATCAGCATACCGCCAACGCCAAATATAAATGCACCCCAGGCGTAAGAAGTTTTTTCACTCATTACTTCGTTTTTTACAACCATATCCTTGAAGGTAGGGAAAAGACCACTGATTGTTGCACCCGTGCCTGCAAGGATTGAAATCCACTGAATAACTCGTCCTCGTTCAGCCGAATCGGGACTTGATAAAGCTGCCATACCCCATATTGAGATATCCTGAAGTGAAAAAAATGTATCGTAAAGAAGGAATAAAAACAGAATCAGAAGAATGGTCTGACCTTCAGATAAACCGAAATCAAGGAACATTAAAAATACAATTACGGCGATAATTGGCGGTGTCCACAAAAGGAAAGGACGCAGCTTGTAACCGGGTTTATGTCGTCTTCGGTCAATAAGTCCGCCCACAATAGGGTCATTGATAGCGTCCCACATGGTGCTTATACCTGTAATGATACCGGTTTTTTCGGCAGGTATTTTGAGAATAGTGTTGAGATAAACAAACAATCTGCTTGCAACAAAGCTGCAGGTCATATTTTGACCGGTGAGACCTAATCCGTAAGAAAGCAAACGGTCATTTGCTACTTTTGTTTCAGTTTCTTTTCTTGATAAGAAAAAAAGAGGATTCATATTCTCACTCCCTTTAAATACTTTATTCTATAAAAATTATACGATAAGCAGTAAGATAAATCAACAAAATAAATTGATTTTATTATCTGTAGGGCGGGGTCTTGACCCCGCCGTTGTTGAATTATCTGTTGCTTTTCGGCGGCAGCAAGCTACCGCCCTACCATAATTGATGAATTAAATCATCCCTACAAATTATAATTTATCCTATTGAAATTCATTGTAAAAGATTATATAATTACTTTGATAAAAATATAACAAATCGAAAGAGGTTGTTTGTATGGCGAGATATGCTATTTATGGTGCAGGGTCACTCGGCACTGTGCTTGGTGCTTTTATTACACAGAATGGTGGTCAGGTTGACCTTATTAACCGTAATAAGGCTCACGTTGAAGCACTTAACACAAAGGGTGCTAAAATTATCGGTACAGTTGATATGTCAGTTCCTGTAAAGGCAATTACACCTGACCAGATGGAAGGAAAATATGATGTTATCGTTCTTCTTACAAAGCAGTTGTTCAACAAGGAAGTTGTGACAATGCTTAAGGATTTCCTTACTGATGATGGCGTTGTTGTAACACTCCAGAATGGTATTCCTGAGCCCGGAATCGCTGAAATTATCGGTACAGAGCATACAATGGGTTGTGCGGTTGAATGGGGCGCAGCACTTATTGAGCCCGGTGTTTGTGAGCTTACAAGCGACAAGGATTCTCTTTCATTCCACATGGGTAAAATGGACGGAATTACTGATGCTCAATTCAAAAAGGTTAAGGATTTACTGGAAATGATGTGCCCTGTTCACGAGGAAGAAAACCTTATGGGTGCTCGTTGGTCAAAGCTTTTAATCAACTCTACTTTCTCCGGTCTCGGCACTGTTGTAGGTGGCGTTTTCGGTGATGTTACAGAAGACAAGGATGCTCAGAAGGTTGCTGTCCGTTGTATGAAGGAAATTATTGACGTCGGTCACGCTTCAGGTGTAGAATTTGCTCCTGTTCAGGGTAAAAATATCGTCGGTCTTTTCTATTGGAAAGGTGCTCTCAAACGTGCATTTGCTCAATTCCTTCTCCCTATCGCTCTCAAAAAGCACAGAGATATTGAGCCATCAATGCTTCAGGATTTGAAAAAAGGAAAGCCTTGCGAAGTTGATGCTATCAATGGCGTTGTTTGTGATTTCGGTAAGAAATATAATGTGAAAACACCAATCAATGACAGAATCGTTGAGGTTATCAAGAAAATCCAGAATGGTGAATTGAAGGCAGAAAAGAAGAATATTTACCTTTTTAACGACCTTCTTTGATAAGAGAAAAACAATTTTTTGAGGGACGGATATTTGTATCCGTCTCTTTTTTGATAAATTGGAGTTTATCTGGATAATTGATGTGTGTTTCTCGGCTCCCCTGAAAGGGGAGCTGTCGAGCGTTAGCGAGACTGAGGGGTTTGTTATTGAATTATATAACCCC
>JAZNLY010000112.1:0-26913 GCA_045579305.1 Candidatus Fimenecus sp.
CAGTCAGCTGGTTCCGTTTGATACATTATTACTGTTTTAATTATATCACATTCACCTACTTTGTCAAGGTTTTACACGTATTACAAAATGAAAAGAAAGTTTTTCATTCTATTAAATATCATTTATTGGATACTGAATCCATACAACGCTTTTTTATCCTTATTCCGCTAATATTTAATAAAAACTATCTAACATCTCGTCATATTATTGACAATCATAAATGCATTGTACAATTTTACTAAATCACTTGAAATAATAGCGAAAAAATGTTAAAATTAAACAAATTTTATCCTTGGAGATGATAGAATGTTTAAAAAGAAGTCTGTTTCCTCATTAGAAACTCCACAAGAAGCTCTTTTAACCAACGACGGCAAATACATAACAAAATTTGAATATATATGTGTTATGCTCTCACGAATTGGTGGAATGTTCGGTACAACCCTTACAGGTTCTCTCGCGGCAGCTTTCCTGCACGAACTTTATTTCGGTCCTGTGGGTGTTAATTCTGATGAAATCGCAAGTATTCTTGCAGTTCAGACTACACTTACAACAATTTTGGGCATCGTAATCGGTGCTATTTCCGGTTTGATTATTCAGAAATGGAAAACCCGTTGGGGCAGATATCGTCATTGGTATATTATATGTCTTATACCTGTATTCGCACTTACAGCTTTATATTTCTATGTTCCTGAGGGATGGACTGTTGAACAGATGACTCTTTTCCGCTATTGTATAGCTTGCTGTCAGACAATATTTAATGCCTTTAACAATGCCGGTCAGAATATCATTCAGGTTATTTCTCCAAACCACAAGGAAAAGAAAACAGTTGCAACAATATGGCAGTTATCATATTATATCGGCTACGGCGGAGCATATATTGCAACCTTTGTTTACGGTATTTTCAGTGATGACAAAAACAAGATGTATATGACACTTGCTCTTGTAGCTGCTGCTATTACCGCTTTCGGTAACCTTATGTGTGCTCTTTTCTGTAAGGAAAGAATAGAATTACCGCAGAAAGAAAAAGTAAAGATTTCAAAAGCTTTGTTAACTCTCTTCAAATATAAAAACTATCGTGCTTTCCACTTGATGCAATGGGTAAATGCTTTTGCAATGCTTGGCAAAATGTCAACCTATCTTGCTGCAATAACAGTAGGTTCATCCAAAAACCTTCTTCTTACACTTCCTACCGCTGTCGGTACTGTTATAGGTAACATTATTGCAACAAAGCTTTCAAAGAAACATGAGCCTACAAAGCTTCTCAAATTCTGTGGTATCTATTCACCTGTTGCAGCCGGTATTCTTTTTGCAATCTGTTTTGTTGAAGCGAAGTTTGATATAATGTTCTTCAGTGGTTGGAACAGTATTTTCTTCTATATTTTCTATTTCATTTTTGGTATTGGTATAGGTATTCAGGAGCTTTCAAAATCTCACTTCGACGTTGAGTTCTATGATTATCTTGAATGGCAGACCGGTGAAAGAATGGAAGCTGTTCAGGGCATCATTCCCGGTTGGGTAAACTCCGCTTGTGTCTATCTCAGAGACCTTGCAATACCATTTATGCTCGCATGGGCAGGCTATATGTCATCAGCAGAAGGTGACCTTGTTAAAACAATGCAGGCACAGCCAACATATCTTGACACTTGTCTTAAGATTCTTGCTTTCCTTCTCTTCGGCTATACTCTCGCTAATGTTCTCAAAGCTATTATCCTTAAAACATCTTATGATATTGAGGGCGAAAAGAAAGAGCAGATGTACCGTGAACTCGAGGTAATCAGAGCTAAACGACACGAAGAAAATCTTGATATAGAAAGCACTGCTAAATAAATAAAACCGAATTATAAAGCAAACCCTCTTTGCAAAAGCAGGGAGGGTTTGTTGTTTAACACAAATAATATTTTGATAATTATGTAGGAGAGTAATTATGTCAAGAAAATACTCACATGTAACAGTTGTAGGTGTTGATGGTGCAGGCAGTTGGTTTAAAGATGCTGACACACCAAACTTTGACAAGATATTTGAAAAAGGTGCAGTGACATACAATGCACTGTCATCTAAACCCACTATCAGTGCTGAATGCTGGGGGTCAATGCTTATTGGTGTCGGACCTGAAATTCACAAACTTACAAATCGAAAAGTATCCATTCTCCCCTATCCTATCTGGTCGAAAATTCCCACAGTTTTTCGTCGCATAAGAAAAGCCTATCCGAAGGCTGAATTGGGTTCATACTGTGACTGGAATCCCATTACAAAGGGAATTGTTGAAAAGTTTATGAGCGTTTCTCACGCAACTGCAAGGGACAAGGAGTTAACTCCGATTATCTGCGATTATATAAGAAATAAAAAGCCTGATTTTCTCTTTATCCACTTTGATAGTACAGATGGTGCCGGTCATAAATATGGCTATGGTACACCTGAACATATCAACGCTATACATGAAGTAGATAAGCTTATAGGAGATGTTTACTCTGCAATTAAAAATGTCAATATACTTGAAGAGACACTCTTTATGGTTATTGCTGACCATGGTGGTACAAATCCCGGAAATGGTAAAGGTGGAACTCATGGTGGCTGGACAGACGAAGAAAAATATGTTACTTTTGCCGCTGTTGGCAAAGATGTGAGTAATACTGAAATCAAGGAAATGAATATTCGTGACCTTGCAGCCATCATTCTTTATGCTATGGGTATAGAGGCTCCTGAATTCAGCGAAAAAGGATGGACATCACAGGTACCAACAGATTTGTTTGTTGATTATAAAGGTAAATATCGTGACATTTCACATCTGACAGGTGCTGCTCCAAGAATTTCAAAAGAACATCACAAATCTGAGCTTATATAAAGGATAAAGTTATGAATTTTATAAAAGTTACTGATAATAAAAATGTTTTTGCAGATGGTGTGCATGATGACACAAAAGCCTTGCAAGAATGTATTGATGAGGTAAAAGATGGTGGCATTGTTTATTTCCCTGACGGAATATATCTTGTTTCGGCGGCACTTATCTTTTATTCAAATCAGACACTTAAATTCTCTGACAATGCTGTAGTATTAAGAAGTGATAACAGTGAGACCCTTACAAGATATCTTCTTGCTTCTTATTCTGAGCCTGAATGGGGTGGCTATGAAGGTACACACGATGTTGTAATTTCAGGTGGCATTTTTGATGGAAATGCAAAGCTTACTGAAAAATCAACTCTTGTGAATACAGTTCATTGTAAAAATATTTTAATAGAAAATTGTCGTTTCGTTCATTGTTCACAATGGCACATGATTGAGATTAATTCAACAGAAAATGCAACAGTTCAGAACTGTGTTTTTGATGGTCCTACTTATACAAGTATTCATGACGGGTTGCTTAATGAAGAAATTCAGTTAGACCTTGCTCATGAAGGCTCCTATGGTCCTGTTTATAATTGTGATGGCACACTGATTGATTTTTGTAAGGACGACACAGTTTGTCACAACATTGTAATAAAAGATAACATCTTCAAATGTGCGGGATTCACTGCTATTGGGCATCATGGAGATTGCGGCCATAACAATATAGAAATCAAGAACAACATTTTTGATGGTCCATCGGGATTGTGGAGTAAAAGCAGAGGTTATATAATTTTCAGACCAATGGTATACAATGTGAAAATAAAAAATAATATCTTTGTTTCCCCTGAAGAAACTCATTCACCAAATTACGGCATTATTTTCGAAAATCCCGACAAGAAAGAATTACTGGAAGAAAACAATCGTTTCATAGGAAACTTTGATGATAATTAAAGGAGAAGGAAAATGAAAAAATACGAATCAATAATCATTGGACATATCAGTAAGTACTTTAATATTGACCACCTGGATAACGAAGTGGCAAACTTCGGTGGCGCTGTAATCTATTCAAGCGCATCTGCTTATGCTTTAGGTCATAAGGTTTTAGCCGTAACAAAAATAAGCCATGAAGACCTTCACACACTCTCAGCATTTGTTATTCCGGAAGAGGATGTTTGTGCAATCGAATGTGAAAGCTCTTGTTCCATAAGAAACAAGTATTTTACTGCAGACAAAGAGCGTCGTGACTGCACATGTCTTTCAGTAGGTACACCTTTTGAAATTGAAGATATCCCTACAGATGCGGAAGGTGAAATTTATCATTTCGCCGGATTAATTTTCGGTGATTTTCCTAATGAATTGATAAAATCATGTGCTGAAAAAGGTAAGGTTGCAGTAGATGTTCAGACTTGTCTTCGTCATGTAAACAAAGAAAACGGTAAAATGTATTTTGAAGATTGGGCAGATAAAAAGGAAATGCTTGCTTACGTTACATTCCTTAAAACAGATGCTGCTGAAGCAGAAATTCTTACTGGCACATCTGATAGAGTAAAAGCTGCAAAAATTCTTCACTCATGGGGTGCAAAGGAAATTCTTATTACCCACAATACTGAAGTTCTCGCTTATGATGGCGAAAATGTTTATACTTGTCCAATAAAATCAAGAAATTTAAGCGGAAGAACAGGCAGAGGCGATACTACCTTTGCAGCTTACATAAATGAAAGACTTAACAATGATATTCCAACAGCACTTTTATATGCTACTGCAACAGTTTCACTTAAAATGGAAACTCCTGGTGCTTTCAAGGGCACAAGAGAAGATGTAGAAAAATATATCGAGGACTTTTACAAATAAAAAGAGATAACAAAATGGTAAATTCATTAAGCAATAAAAAATCTAATTATCTTATTTTTCTTTGTTGGGCAGCCTATACATCTGCTTATGTTGCAAGACTGAATTATAATGCGTCAATGGTAGAAATTCTGTCCCAGCTTGGAACAACCAAAGAGTCAGCCGGTACTGTCAGCTCATTTTTCTTTTTTGCTTATGGTACAGGTCAGCTAATAAACGGTTTGCTGTCAAAAAAATATAACACTAAATATTCGGTTACTGTTGCCCTTCTGGCATCTTGTATCATCAACTTTTCAATGACCTTTTGTCAGGGAATAGACGAGATGAAGTATTTGTGGCTTTTGAATGGTATCTTCCAATCCATTCTGTGGTCATCAATTATAAAAACATTGTCTGATAACCTTGCTGACAATAAACTTTCAAAAGCAGTTATGGTTATGAGCACAACTGTGGCTTCAGGTACATTTATGGCTTACGGTCTTGCGGCACTTTTCTCATATCTCAGATTAAACTGGACTTTGATTTTCTATGTTGCATCAGCAATTGTGGGAATTGTAGCTGTATTGTGGTTTGTTGGAATGAATACCATACAAAAAACCAAGAAGGAAACAGAAAATACTCACAGTATAACGAAAGGTAAAATATCTTTTACACCTGTTTTTATCGTCGGTATTGTTGTTATACTGATTTCAGCAATATCCAATGGTTTTATAAAAGATGGTATAACTACCTGGGTGCCTTCGATTCTCAAAGAAGAATTCGGTGTGTCTGCGTCCTTATCCATCATCGTAACCTTATTGCTTCCCGTACTATCAATTTTTGGCACTTCACTTGTGAATCTATTACATAAGAAGCAAAAAGATGAAAATGCACTTAACGGAATTTTTTATTTCGCAACTATACTTTTGGTAGGACTTATTATTCTTACCTTGAAGCTTAAATCAGTACCGCTCACTCTTGCACTTTTCGGTGGAATTGCCTGCCTTATGTCGGCTGTTAATAATGTTATTACAAGTATTGTCCCCCTTTATTCAAGGGATAAAATTGACTCCGGTCTTATGGCAGGGCTTCTAAACACTTTCTGTTATATCGGAAGTACTCTTGCAACATCACTACTCGGCAGAATTGCAGATACAAATGGTTGGAACGATGTATTTATATGTATTCTGATTTTCACTATCGTTTCATTTATGGTCTGCTGTATTTCCCTTGTGTTTAAAAAAGCAAAAAAACAAAAAGCTAAATAGAACAATAAAAAATTTGAACAGGAAGTTCCGGTCATAAGAGTATGAAAAAGACCACCGCTAATATGTACCATCTTGATTGGGATGAATTACAGAAAAGATTTTCTGGATATATAAAAGCGAGGTAATTACTATGTTAAAAGCTAATTGGATACTCCCTTCATACAATATGGGTAAGGTATGTCCTCTTTTCAGAAAAGATTTCAATATCGATAAAAAAGTGGGTTCTGCAATTCTTTACATAACTGCACGTGGTGTTTACGAAGCAACTATCAATGACAAACGTGTAGGAGATTTCATTATGGCGCCCGGATGGACCGCTTACCACAACCGACTTCAGGTGCAGTCCTATGATGTAACAGAATTATTACAAGAAGAAAACACTATAATTCTTGAGCTTGCTGAGGGTTGGTTCTGGAGACTTAAAAAATCACAACCAAAAGCAATTATCGCACAACTACATATTGTTTATACTGACGGCACTGAAGAAGACATAGTAACTGACGAAAGTTGGTTTGTAGCAGAAAGTAATCTGCGCTTTTGTCATTTGTACAACGGTATCATATACGATGCGACTCATACACCTATATTTGACACTCTTGCGAAAATAGCATCGGATAACTCTCAGGATTTACTAATACCTCAGGAGGGTGAAATCGTAAAAGAGCAAGAGCGTCTCAGTGTAAAAGAAGTTATTATCACACCAAAGGGCGAAACTGTACTTGATTTTGGTCAGAATATGACAGGTTATCTTGAAATTACCGTGGATGCTCATGAAGGCGACGAGCTTAGTTTTTCTTTTGGTGAAATTCTCGATAAAAACGGTAATTTCTATAACGAAAACTATCGTAGTGCAAAGTCACTGTATAAGTATATTTGTAAAGAAGGCAGACAGACCTACAAGCCTAATCTCACCTTCTATGGTTTCCGTTATGTTCGTGTTGATTCATATCCTTGCGACATTTACCCGGATAATTTCACTGCTGTTGTTGTTCACAGTGAAATGAAACGTACAGGGTATATTGAAAGCTCTGACCCACTTCTCAATCAGTTGTTCAGCAATATTATATGGGGACAAAAGGGTAATTTTCTTGATATTCCTACCGATTGCCCACAACGTGACGAGAGACTCGGTTGGACAGGAGATGCACAAGTATTTGTACGTACTGCAAGTTATAACTATGATGTACTGAAATTCTTTAAAAAGTGGTTGAATGACCTGAAAGGAGAACAGTACAAAAATGGTGCGGTTCCTGATTTTGCACCTTCTATATATCCTCGTAAACCACGAATAAGTACCGCATGGGCTGATGCCATAGCTATCTGTCCATGGCAATGCTATCTCACCTATGGTGATATCGAGATTTTAGAAAATCTCTTCGAGCCCATTCGCAAATGGGTAGATTACATCACCAAATCTTCTAATAAACGAAATCTTTGGTTTGGTGGCAAACATTATGCTGATTGGTTAGAACTCGGTGGTAAATATGGAGATTACAAAGGTCCTACACGTGATGACCTTGTTGCTTCAGCCTACTATGCTAACACGGTAAATATACTTGTAAAAGCAGGAAAAATTCTTGGACTTGATGTTTTTTATTACGAAACACTTTACAAAAATATCCGTTCTGCATTTATATCCGAATTCCACGACGACTTCAAAACTCAGACTGAACACATAATGGCGCTTCAGTTTGAACTTACGGATAAACCACAGGAGGTTGCGGACTCACTTGCTGCACTCATTCACAAACAAGGAGATATGATACAGACCGGTTTTGTGGGAACGCCTTATATTCTTCATGTATTGTCGCGTTATGGCTATACGGAACTTGCCTATACATTACTGTTGAGAAAAGAATATCCATCATGGTTGTATCCTATCAGTAAAGGCGCTACAACAATATGGGAGCATTGGGATGGTATCAAGCCTAATGGTGATATCTGGCCGGTATCAATGAATTCATACAACCACTATGCCTATGGTGCAGTCGGCGACTGGATGTATAGTGTTATGGCAGGTATCAATACAGTTGAAGACGCTCCCGGATTTGCTAAAATTCATTTTGCACCTATCCACGATAACCGAATAGATTGGTTCAAGGCAGAAATCGACACTGCTTACGGTAGGGTTTCTTCACGTTGGTGGCACGAAAAAGGCAAAGTGCATTATGAAATTATTACACCTGTTGATTCTACTGCCATTATTGAAGGTAAAATCTATACCCTTTCTCCAGGTAAACATATCTTCTGACAAACTTAATAAGAACATAAAAGCGTTGCATTCGGGAAATCAGCACTCCCTTCTGCAACGCTTTTTGTTCTATCTCTTAATTATCGTTTTTTATTTTGTATACTGTTATTTCATAAGAACAGTAACATTATCATCATCAAGACCACTGTTATATAGAAGTGGTTCAACAAATTCCGTTAATGTGTATCCGCCAAGCATTTTTTTAACATCAACTCTGAAAGTTAAAAGAAGTTTCTCAATTTTCTTAAAACTGCCCATTGTAATTTTGTATTCCACTGTGTCAGGTGAATAATGAGCATTACCACGATAAAGGTTAGCAACTAATTCTAAAATAAGATTTACAAACTTTTTATCCTTGCATTCTTCATAATCACTTGGTTTTAAATCGTGATATTTCTTTGAGAATTTTGCCACCTTACTATATGTAAGACCATTAAGTTTTTTACCAAGGAACATAACTATCTTCGGATGTTTCATAATCAAATCCTTAGGTAACGAAATACCGCCTTGAGTATTTGCGAATGCTTCAACATCATGCTCCATGTTGTATGGGATGTCTTCAATTATACCAATAAATCCTTTTCTTGCATATTCAGTAAAACTCATACCAAGGTCAGGAAGGTCTATGTCAATTGTACGGATATCTGCTGTGCCTTTTTCTGTATCAATGGTAATCTTTCTCATTTTGGGTGGAAAGGCAGCAAGACACGATGTCTGTACACTATAAATTTTATTTCCTTTTTCACTCATTATTTCTTTCATGCATTGAATATGTGAATGACCGCTGAAAAATAGTTTTACACCCATATCGGCAAGTTCTTTAATTCTCGTCTCACCATTTGGGAAAGCGTGACCTTTTCCCACAATCGCATAAGCCGGAGAAGGTGCGACTATAGGACGATGGGTACTACAAATAACCATTGCACCTTTTTCTTTTGCTTTTTCTGTGTGAGACTTAACCCACGCCATAAGCTCATCAGAAAATTCAGGCGAGCCATGGTGCTCCTCATCAAGAAAATCATAACCCATTGCTATATGATAAAGTCCCGGTAAAATTTCAGCAATATAGGTTATACCATCATCATAGGTATCAAAGGCTTTATCCCTGCCGAATGGATTATACATTTCCTTTACTACTTCTTCAGGCAGATGTTCCATAGGAATTTGCTCACCGTTCTTACCAAAACCATGAATTGGAAAATATGGATAATCGTGATTATCTGTATAAACAAAAGGATTTCCACCATTATCTGTGAATTCCTGCAGTAAATCTCTTACTTCTTCGTGGCTGTAAGACTCCCCATGATTTGTAAGGTCACCAGTAATGATAACGGTATTTGTGTCTTCATCTGCTTCAATTATTTCTAATGCTTTTTTGAAGGCTTCTTCACTTTTCAAAATGCATATCTGTGTGCTTGGTTGTGGAAAAGTACGCCAGTCACACAAAAAATTCCTCTTACTATAATAATGCACATCGGTAATGTGATAAAAATTGTAAATCATATTTACTCCTTATAAAAATAACTGATAATGGTAAAACTCATGTATAATTCCGTGAATTGCTTAAGAATAAGATTATAAAATATAACACTTTTTGTTTATTTAATTGTAATATCCCAACCATCAAGATTACCTTTAAGATATTCGATATTATATTTGCCGTCTGTAAATTTTACAGTTGCAAGAATTTCAGAAAGACAAAGTGGAAGTGTTATATTCTTGTCTATAGGATTTAAAATCAATTTCTTGTTCGCATAATCTACTGAAAGTCCCAACGCAGCGTGAAGTGTTGTCCAGGACGACATTGGTCGTGTATAGTGGTGACCACATTCCCAATGGTCCCAAAATGAGCCTAATCTCATCTGATTATTATGAATGGACCGGATTTCAGTATCTGCGATGTCATCGAGTCCCACAGAAAGTGCAAGAGCAGAAAAAGCATAACCGATGCCTGTCCACACAGCACCTGCCTGACAATTTTTGTATGTATGAATTGTTGTTTTTCTGTTATCGTGACAAGCAGCATTGATAAGTCCTGCTTCACTATCGAAATTCTTTTGGAATATGAATTTCACAACTTCACGGATTCTTTCATCGGAAAGATTACCCGTAACACCCATCATTCTCAAAAACCATTCTCCGTCAAGCTGGTCACTCATAAGTGACTCATCAGTTTCAGTTTCGTTTCTCCAAAGGTTATAATATTCACTATTCCAGAGTTTTTCTTCCAATGAAACTTTACCTTTTTTCAAAAGGGAATTCCATTTATCCTGACGGGTTTTATCGTACACATTTTCTGCAATAATCACGGCAGACTTAAGACTGGCAAGCCAAAGAATTGAGATATATGCAGGTGTACCGGAGAAATTCCACGAATCATACGTGTTACGCTTTGTGTCATAGTCAGGCAAGCCATCACCATCGGTGTCAAGCTTTTCTATTGAATCCATTGCTCGTTTCACATTGTCCCAAAGGGAAACAAGATACTCGCGGTCACCTGTGAAAAGGTAATCACGAAGCACCATAAGGACAAACTGCATATTCATATCAACACGGTCATAACTATTGTCAACCTGCATAAAACCGGGCTTGAAAAGATGATGGACTCTTCCGTCTTTTCTTTGGAATTCTGCTCCCATTTTCATCTGTTTTTTCTGTAAATCAGGGAACAAATTGATTAAGCCAAAAGAAGCGTGATATGTAATGTCGGTAGTATGGAATCCGCAATATCCCAAGCCTTCCCATAATCCAAATTTTCCGTTTTTAAGATAACACGAACTTTTAACAAGCTGTGAAAGGTTTGATGACCAGGCATCAGGATAAACTGATGGTAAACTTGTATTATAAAGTAAATCTGCAAAATCAACTGCTGATTTATAAACATCGTCATAATTATCCGTCAAAAATCTATTTGCATCAAGAGAATTCTTATACAAATTCTCATAATAATGACCTAATCTTTTGCCTCTTGTACTGAAATGATTAGGGAAATACCAAGAAAGAACAAATCGGATATTTTTCTTTTCCTTCGGAGCAAGTGTTATTCTACTACAAAGAGCACAAGAGCCAAAATCTTTTCCCATTCTCCACATTTGTCTTTGACAACATTTAAGGAACTCTATTTTTTCTTCTCTGTTTGATGGAAAATTCGGAGTACAATGTACAATTCGTTTTAACAAAGAAATTGCGAAAGGATATTTTGAATATTCATTACATAAATAGTCAATTTTTTCATTTTTAAGCACACTCAAATTAATCGGAATTATTGGTGGTTTTACTCCGATTTCACTATCAGGCAAATTACCTTTTTCTCTGAAATCAAACAAGAATGATTCCTGAGTTACACCGAAATCAGAATTACCCACATATTCTTTAAGAAAACGAAAATTTTCTGCAGTAATATATGATTTATCACCATCACCATTTATTGAAAGACAAACATCTCCACAAGAAGCAGAATTCGAACTGTTTTCAGGTTGGACGTGAACAGCATAACCATTTTCCATTTCAATAAGAGAATTCTTGTTGCTCTCTTTATTGTTCATAAAATTAGGCTCTAACGCACCTAAAAGGCTGATTTCTAATTCGTTATCCGTTGGGTTTTCAACTGCAAAATCAAGATAAAAGCCAGGTGTTGCGGATATATCTGAATAATGTGGCACAAATGGAGAAACTGCTCTTAAATTAACTTTACAAGGCAAATCTTCATCAACATAATCCAAATCACAAACAGGAAATCTCCCATCAAAATCTATTCTTTCAACCGGCTTATTCCAGGCAAACATTCTATATGTAAAATCGTCAGCATCTGTTTTCATACCAAGTTTGCGAATGATTGATTTCGAATTTTCACTTTTTGCACGTACCCAGAAAGAGAGTGCACCTGTACTACCCTCTCCGTCATCAACCTTCTTTTCATGACATCTTGTTGTAAGTCTTGGAGGATTTGCAATCTGCCAATAGTGAAATTCACCATCGGGTAAAAGTTCAACACTTCCCGTGCCAATACCGCCCAAAGCAATACCACTTGTATGAGTTTTAGTTGTAGTAATCTTTGCCATAACAATCCCTGCTTTTACACAATTAAACTTTATATTCAAATTATATCGGTTTGTACTTATCTTTGTCAATAATATGCTACCTTGTAAAATACTTTACCGTATGATATACTGAAATCTGTTAAAAATGGTGGGAGGGAAAAAATTGCAGCTCGTTCACAAAATCACGAAAGACAAAGAGGGTTTGTATTACACTGTGCCCTTCACTGTACCCGAAAATGTTGTGAAAATCACTGTCAGCTATGACTACTATAAACCCACAAAAGGAATGATGGGTGACATTAAACCATCAAATACAATTGACCTTGGTTTAATGGATGAAAAAGGTAATTTCCTAGGTTGGTCAGGTAGTGCTCACAAGAGTATTTTTGTCGGTGAGTTTGAAGCGTCAAACGGATATCTCACTCAACCTATAAATAGCGGTGAATGGCAAATAATCGTTGGTGCTTATCACGTTATGGAAAACGGCGTTGATGTTACATATAATATTGATTTTGAATATAAAAAAGAAGTTCTGCTTTTTGGTGATTTACACATCCACTCAAATGCTTCTGACGGTAAATTTAACGCATATGAATTGGGACTTATGGCAAAAGAAAAAGGTCTTGATTTCATAGGTCTTGCAAACCACAATAATTTTGCAGAAAACCTTCATCTGCCACATATTGATGATTTGACATTCATCCCTGCAGTTGAGTGGACACATTATAACGGACATATGAATTTTTTTGGTGTGAAAGCACCATTTGAGAATTCATTTATAGCAAATACAAAAGAAGAAATGCAGAAAATTATCTCCCACGCAAAAGGTCTTGGTGCAATAATCTCAGTCAACCATCCTAAATGTTCATTTTGCCCATACAAATGGGAAGACGAAAACGCCTTTGATATGATGGAAATATGGAACGGGCCAATGAGACCTACAAACGAAAGAGCAGTTGAATGGTGGACATCTCTTTTAAGAAAAGGTAGAAAAATTCCCATTGTCGGTGGTAGCGATTACCACAAGCCAAAACAATTTGCAAAGCTGGGAAATCCTGTTACTGCAGTTTATTCAGAATCTCGTGGTGCTGATGATATTCTTAATGCAATTAAAAGTGGTAATTCATTTGTTACTGAAAAGGTTGACGGAATAAGACTTAACCTTAAATATGGTGACACTGTAATAGGTGGCACCGCAGATTTCAACAGTAAAGTCCCTCTTGAAATCACAAGCAATACTAAAAAAGTAATTCTTGTGACAGATAATGGTGAAAAAGAAATTTTCATTTCAAATGGCATTGCAAAAACGACACTCGAAAAAACTAAATTTGCCTATGTTAAGGTCACAAAAGGCATTGGTAAATTTAAAAGAATATGTGCAATTTCAAATCCAATATACTTTACTTTTTCTAAGGAGGCATAAAAAATGAAAACTCAAAGTCCATTAGTTAAAAAGACATCTCCATATCGTTATGGATTTGCAATGTTTGGCACATCCCTTCCTATTAATATGTTCAAATCCTTTGCTGCAATTTTCTATGTGGATACATTGGGACTTGATATGGAAAGATATGCTCTTATTCCTTTAATTTACGCTTTTGTTGATGCTATCGACAATCCTGTTTATGGCTTTTTATCAGACAACACAAGAACAAAATGGGGCAGAAGAAGACCTTGGTTGCTTATAGGCACTCCCCTCCTCGTTCTTTTCTTTATTCTTTTCTATAATGTACCAGGTGTAATTCAGACAGATGATAAAAAACTGTTTATCTATATGCTTCTTATGTACATACTCACAGGTACTCTTGACTCACTTGTCAATGCAAACTATGGCTCACTTTTCGTTGAACTTTTCAAAAAAGATGAGGACCGTGCAAAGACAAATAGTTTCCGTCAGACCTGTCAGCTTTTTGCAATGGCAATCAGTATTGCCTTAACTCCAATGGTTACCGAAGCAATCGGATTCCAACTCACTGCTATAATTTATGGTATTTTGGCTCTTGCAGTTATGATGTATTGCTTCTGGGGTTGTCACGAAACTGAAACAAACTATGAAGAATTAGAAAAACCAAAGCTTTTACCAAGTATTATAGCGCTCGTTACAAATCCTCGTTTCTGGATTTTCGGACTCGCTGGTGCATTTTATTCTGCCGCATTTTCACTTATCACACAAGCATTACCATTCTATGTAAAATACACATTAGGACTTGGTGGTAGCACAACGACAATAATGCTTGCTGTGGTACTTGTTGTTGCAGTTTTCGGTATGATAATCTGGTCAAGGCTTACAAAAAAAGTTCCTATTATGACTGTATGGCGTATTGGATTTATCGTAATGGCTTTAGGCTTTATTCCACTTTTCTTTGTATCAAGTTTAGTACCCGCAATTATAATTGCAGCAGGTATGGGCTTTGGTGTGGCTGCTTGTCTTACAACTATGGACTGTATCGGTGCAAAAATTGTTGATGACGACTATAGAAATCACGGCATTAAGCGTGAGGGTATTATCAACTCACTTATGGGTGTTATGAACAGACTTAATGGTCTTTATATTTCACTTGCTTTCTTTGTAACATCACGATGCTTCGGCTTTGAAGATGGTGACAATCCGGGTGAAAATCCTGCCCTTGCAGCAAGAGTGTTGCTTTGTGTTTTCCCTGCTGCAGCAATGATATTAGCAACAGTTGTATCAATATTCCTTAAATTCCCAGGGGACAAAAAGGATGAGTAAATTCTTAATAATCAATGCCGATGATTTTGGCTATAATCACGAGCAGAATGAGGCAATAAAAGAACTTTTAGAAAAAGGACTTATCACATCAACATCCCTTATGTCCGTTGCGCCTGACAGAGATGATGCAATTAGCTTTGCAAAGGAAAACAAATTATCTGTTGGTGTTCATCTTACAATCAATTCTGACGATGAAAACAAAAAGTGGAACAGTATCACAAATGCAAAGTCTCTTGGTATTGACGGAATGCCTGCAAACCCAATCAAGGCGAAACGAAAAGATGTGCGAAACGAATTAGAAGCACAATACCAATATATCATCAAGAATGGCGGTACTATTGACCATGCTGATAACCATTGTGGTACGCTTTATGGCATAAACGGCAGACGATTTTTCCTTGACGCGTTTGACTTTTGCAGTGAACATAACCTGCCTTTCCGTTTCCCGAAAACTGCGGGATTTCTTGAAAGACAGTTAAACGGAAAAGTTCCAAAGCCTATTATTGCTTTACAAAATGCAATAGTAAACTCCGGTAAAAAAAGAAACGTTCAGATGCTTGATGATTTGGTGTCTAACCCTTGGTCAATGAATAAAATTAAGACTTATGACAATTTGCGAGAGTATTATTTCAATGCAGTCGATAATTGCATTTACGGTGTGACCGAAATATTTTTACATCCTGCTCTACCCAACGAAAAGATGGGTAAAGAATGGCAAAAACGAGTATTTGAATATGAACTCTTAAAAAGTGGCGACTTGCTCACCCGCGCAAAAGAAAAGGATGTTCAAGTCGTTTCATGGAAAGTTTTTAATAACAAATAAAAAAAGATAAACGGAGATGGCATTATGCTTTGCAAACAACATTATGAAAAAATGGTGGCTAAGCTTCAGCGTTTTGAAGAAACACTTAATCCATATTTATTTACAAAAATACAGTCAATTCCTGCTACTGCTTTCGTTGCAAACGAGCAGTTTCACACAATTCCTGCAAATGAGAATTTTGAGGCAATCTCATCCGGTTGGAAATGGGGTGACGAAGGTGCATACTGTTGGTTAAAGGCAGAATATACTGTGCCTGAAGACTTGGATGGTAAAGATATCTTCATTATGCCTAAAATGGGTGGATATGAGGCCATGCTCTGGGTTGACGGTGTCCCATTCGGCACATTCAACACTAAAATTGTCTATACTTCACACGGAAACCATTACTGTGGACTTATCAAAAAAAATGCAAAGGCAAATGAGAAGATAGATATTGCCATTGAATACTATGCAGGTCATCATTATCGTGGTTGTGACCCGTTCTCAAGGGATTTGCGACAGGTTAACACATATGATTTCACTTTTGAAAATCTTGATATCTGCATTAAGAACGAAGAAATCAACAAATTCTATTTTGACCTTAAAATTGTTACTCAATTAGCAACCGAACTTCCCGACAGTAGTTTTATGAAAGCAAATGCTATCAATGCTCTTACTGAAGTTCATAAAATTCTTTATTATTCTCCTGAAGATGTTTCTGAAAACGAATTTTTTGAGGCAATTAAATCCGCACAACCACATCTTACAAAAGCATTATCACTTAAAAATGGTGATGCCTCCCCTGTTGCGGGTCTTATTGGTCATTCTCATATGGACACAGCATGGCTCTGGCACGTTGACGAAACAATTAAAAAGTGTGCAAGAACATACAGTAATCAGATAAGCCTTATGGAGCAATATCCTGAACATCGTTTCGTACAGAGTTCTTCCTGTCACAGCGATATGGTGAGAAAATACTATCCTGAACTTTTCACTCGTATTCAGGAGAAAGTTGCAGAAGGCAGATATGAACCAAACGGTGCCGTCTGGGTTGAATGTGACTGTAATATCACATCGGGTGAATCTATGATTCGTCAGTTTCTTTGGGGACAACGATTTACACAGAAATACTTTAACTATCGTTCAAATGCATTCTGGTTACCGGATACATTCGGTTATTCAGCATCAATTCCACAGATTATGAAAGGTTGTGGAGTTGACTACTTCCTGACCACAAAAATCAACTGGAATGACACAAATGCTTTTCCATATAACACATTCTACTGGCAAGGTATTGACGGAACAAAGGTATTCTCACACTTTAACACAACTCATTCATGGCCTGATGTAAGAGAACTCCGTGATTGTCTTGTGAATGAAGAACATCAAAAAGACCAACCAACTGTTACAAACAAGCGACTTATGACATACGGTTATGGAGACGGTGGTGGAGGACCACAGTTTGAAATGATTGAAACTGCTCGTCGTTGTGAAGATTTATATGATGTTCCAAAAACTTACCACACAACTGTAAGTGACTTTATGCACGACCTTGAGGAAACCTGTGTTAATCCAAATACATATCGTGGTGAGCTTTATCTTGAACTTCATCGCGGAACGCTTACAAATCAGCACGAAATCAAGTATAACAACAGAAAAGCAGAATTGACATTAAGAGATTTGGAATTCTTAACAGTATGCGAAAGTCTCAAAAAGGCCATTCCTTGCAGTGCTGAAAAGACAAATAAACTCTATGAAACACTGTTATTGAATCAATTCCATGATATTCTTCCGGGCACTTGTATCAACAGAGCACACGAAGAATGCAAGGCACAAATGCGACAAGTCATCAAAGATGCAAAAGAACAGATTGAAAACATCACAAACAGTGATGAAAACTGCATTTCAGTAATAAATTCACTTTCATTCGAAAGAAACGATGTTATTTTTGCAGATGACAACGGAAAGACAGTTGCAGATGTAATACAACAGACATATACTGACATTAGTGGTAATAATATCCGTCTTTTAGATGGTGTAAAAGTACCTGCATTATCATCTGTTCAGTTGAATTTTGGTGAAAGTAAAGAAACAAATAACAAACCATTTATTTGCGATGGAAACACACTTACTACTCCTTTTGCAAAGGTAGAATTTGACGAAAATGGTTTCATTTCATCCTTTGTGGACACAGTTGCACAAAGAGAACTTGTTGACGGATTGCCATTTAATACATTCTTAATGGCAGAGGATGTGCCAATGAGTTGGGACAACTGGGATATTGACGCAGATATTGAAATGAAATTCAAGCCTTGTGCAACTCTGATTGAAAGAAATGTGGTATCAGATGGCGAAGTTGCATTCATTGTCCGTAGCAAATATAAAATCAGTGAGAAATCTAATATAATCCAGGATATGATTTTCTTTGCAAATTCTCCTGAAGTTCGTTTTGATACTTATATGGACTGGCAGGATGACCACCGCTTCTTAAAGACTGCATTTGATACTGATGTCCGTGAAGACTTTGCAAGACACGAGATTCAATTTGGTTATTGCAAACGACCAACAACGAGAAACAACTCTATTGAACAGGCAAAATTTGAGGTTGTTAATCACAAGTACACTGACCTTTCAGAGCCCAATTACGGTATAACGGTTATGAATGATTGTAAGTACGGAATTTCTGTAAATGGTTCACAAATCAGTCTCTCTCTCCACAAAGGTGGCAATCATCCTGATGTGAAGGGTGACAAAGGCTTACATCACGCAGTATATTCGTTTATGCCACACAACTGTGCTTTCGGTGCAAAGGCAGTAATTCAACCTGCATACAAACTCAATATTCCACACATTGTGTCCACTGGTATTTATGGCGTGAAATCACTTGTTAATGTGGATAAACCTAACATTATTGTTGAGTCAATTAAACCTTGTGAAGATGAAAATAAGGCATTTATTATCCGTCTTTATGAGGCAGAGGGTACTCGTACAAACTGTTTAATAACACTTAATGAGAATATAACTAAATATGCTGTAACAAATATGCTTGAAGAAGAAATTGATAACATTATTGACGGTAATGTTTTAAAAACTCAATTCCCTCCTTTTGAAATCAAAACAATCAAAGCATACTATTAATTCACAAAAAAACGTTGCATTGAGATTTTCTGCAAAAGTCCGGAAAAATGAACAATGAAGAAGCCTCCTATGGTAAAATGAAACCATAGGAGGAATTTTTTTGCCATGAAAATACGAACACATTAACAAAGTAAAACCTGATACTTATGATAATGCCGGTATTCTCACAAGTGAGTATATTCATTTTTACAACAATGTGAGAATTCAATAAAAAAACAAAACTGACTCCGTATGAAAAACGAAATCAGTTTATTGCTTAAAAATTTTATATTCATCACAATAATGGTGCTTTTTTGTGCTGTCCGTATAATCCGTGACAGTTCACATTTACTGTAGCTCTGTTATTTTCCACAATAAATACTTATTGCTTCACAGATAAACTCAGCAGTGCCATTGCCATGCTTATCTATATTGTTTTTAAATCGCTCATCGCACACATAAATCTGACCAAGACCTGCTAAAATCTCGTTTGTGCAATGGTAATAATTTTCGGTAATATGATTCTGAAGCATTTTCACAAGACTTTGTACAACGTAAGATTCCGGCTCTTCATCATTTCTCATACATACGGAAAATTCAGCAAGAATATTATCCATTCCGTCTGCAAGAATATTCCACTTATCCTGAGAATAGTTTTTTGTCTTTTCCTGATGCTCTTTATATGCATCGGTTTTGCCCCATTTTTCTTTCACTTCTTGTTTATAATTTTCAAATTCACTATTATCAAAACACTTCACAATATTTTCTCCTTATTTTCATTTTTATCACTACACGAAGCAATTACAGTCCATAACGTAACATGAGAGTCAATAGGAATTAAAAAAATTTTGTACTCATCCTTTAATTGTGAAAACTATTCTCTATTTTTTTCGCTTCATTCTGAGTAATCTTTGCTGTTTCCTCGCTGAATTTGCAGACATATTCAGGCACACCCGAAAAACTACCTGTTTCTGTATAGCAAACTGCTGCACACACATTACAGAAATGACGATATTTACAAGTCTGGCATTTAATCGGTAATGTTATTGAATCCGTATACTCCTTTACCTGTTTCCAAGCCTCAGAAAAACCCAAAGTCCTAATATCAAAGGATTTGTCGATTATGCCACAGGGTGACATCTCACCTTTTTTATTAATCCACATGCTTGTTTTTCCTGCTCTGCAACGGACTTTGCCAGGCTCAACCTCATCAACACATTCTTTTTCGAACATATCAATGCCATTTTTCATACCTTCTGCACGACTGATAAATTCTTCAGGCGAATATCTCAAAAGTGACCACCCTACTCTGCACTGTGCCGCTTGAGCCGGACTGAGCCTTCCATCATTTTCACCTATCAAACCTTCTGCTCGTGTTTTCGGATACATATATGGAGTTGTTTTAATATGTATATTCATTTTCTTTGCAGTATTGAATATACCTTCCATATCTTCAAAATTTTCTTTTGTAATGCTACAGTTAAAGCGCACATCAATACCCATGGAAATCATATTTTCAACATTTTTAATTATCGTTGAAAAACCACGGACACCCGTCAGCCTCTCGTAAGTATCATCGTTTGAACCATAAAGTGACACATTAAGTCTGTTAGGAGGATATTTTTTGAAAAGCTCTGCAATTTTACCTTTAAGAAGATAACCATTTGTGTTGATTGAGATTACAAGGCCTAATTTTTTAAGTTCGGTATATATATATGGAAAATCCTCCCTTAAAAGTGGTTCACCACCTGTAAGGAGTAAAAATATCATACCTTCATTGGCTGCTTGCTTTGCAGTTTCTATCCACCATTCAGCAGATAATTCCTCATCTTTTTTCAGGTTGCATTCTGCTGTATGCACATAACACATTTTACAGTTGAAATTACATCTTGAAGTCAGTTCAAAGGTACCTGAAACAGGTATGCCCTTGTCCCTTGCTTTCTGATGAAGATAGAAGGATATCATAGGCTCAGCAGATGAATTTTTTAAATTTACTTCGTTTTTCATAATATTACCTGTCTCGTCAATCAATCATAATTCTGACAATTTATTATATAAAAAGTCAACTGCACTCTCGTCCTTAAGACAAGAATAATCATAAATCGGCAATTTTTCAGCCATTAAAGCTGCCAAAGACGAAATCAATTCAACGTATTCCTTTGTATTGGTATACGTAAATTTTCCAAGAATTTTCATAAAGCCGTCTATGGCAGATAGTTTTTTTATTTTATTTTCATTTCCCTTTGAAAGGCAGACAATAGCCTTTATAGGGAATTTTTTGTTTTTGCATATTTTAGATGTTCCACAGAAAGGAATACCGTCTGCAACTATTGTTTCATCATCACAATAAACTGCTGCACGGTCACCATTTATTATCTCTGCGTCCTTATATTTTTCCCAAAGTCCTGCCTGAGTTGATTTTCCAATCTGTTTATCACCCGCAAAGAGAATAGCTTTACCTTCATATGCTATAAATGAACAATGCATTATGCCAATTCCCCTTTTTAACAGCATTGATGGTAAATCTATACTCTCGAACACAGAAACTTCTCTGAGAGCGTCAGGATAGTTTATATACAGCTCCGAATCATTCACCTTGCAACCATATTCAACATATTCACCTAGTGAAGCATTATAATATGACGTATATATCATTGTGTCTCCGTCATAATAGATTTTTCTTCTCGGAGAATCAAAAATAAGGTCACCATTTTTTTCGGGAAGACTGTCAGTTCTTATTATTTTCAAAGAATAGTCCGGTGATGAACCTTCTGAAAGAAAGGAAGAAAATTCTGATTCAGGCCGTATCTCTTCGTCACTTTTTAATTCCACCGAGCATCCGCAAAAAAGATATTTATTGCACACCATAATCTACAAACATTACCTCGCTGTTTTCCTTGCTGAAATGTGTAGCAGAAAGTTGTTTGAACTCCCCTGCTTTTAATTTACCGGCATTTGAACGAAATGTGATTCCACCAAGATAAGTACCATCAGCATCCTTTTGCTTATAGTAAACATAAACATCATAAGTCATATCATCTTTACTGATATTTTCAATGTTAATCACAGAATCAAGTGGAGTTATATTGAATTTATCACTGTTAAGCGAAACTTCTCTTTCAAAAAACACCTTATTTTCTTCTCTTATACCAACAATTTTTTCTTCCTGTGAAATTGTCCGTGCATTTTTTTCACAAACAGTCACAGTTTTACCTGAAGGCAGTGTTGTTATCTCAAAAAGGTATTCATTTTTTTCTGTTGTAACATAAATTCTCACAAGCCGTAGGTACTTATCAGAAGTGTTAGTAACTTTCAAAGCGAAAACATCATCTTTTGTATTAAAACTTCCGTCTTCAGGAAATTCTTCATTAAAAAGAAACGCGTCAATAATTTCCAGGTCGTTACTGATTGTAAACGGAAGTTCAATACCATGAAAAGTCTTTTTTGCTGACTCTTCGTCACCCTTAACATCAGTTTTCTTTTCACAACCTGTAAAAAGAATCAATATTGATGCAAGAAATATTGATAAAAATCTTTTTAATCCTTTCATAATGTCTCCTTAAATAAATCGTAAAGCCGAGTCACCGATTAAGGTGTCCCGGCTTTAACATAAATTATGATTCAAATACGTTCATATCTGCTGTCGGAACGTGATAGCAGAGACTATCTTCAATACCTGGGAAGTATGCCATACAAACACCTTCAGGGAAAACTGTAAGTCCACCCTGTCCAGGAATTTCAACAGGACATGCTGCCGGTGCATTATTGGATTGAATAGCACAACCTGCAGAAATTGAAGTTGAAAGACTTAATTCGTGAAAAGATATATCTGGTTTCATATATTTTTTCATGCTAACACCTCCCTGAAGAATGCCAATACTTTCTTAACCCACTCTATAATCTTTTCCAACAGAGTTGCCTCAGTTACTTGTTCTTCAGTAACTGTTATGGTTTCTGTTGTCATTGTTTCACTGACCTTGCCGTTATTAGCATACATAAGAATGTCATATGTGTTTTCACCTGTTTGCTCAACAGTGAATGTATATGTCCATACCTTGTTGCCGTTTGCGTCATATTTAAAATCAGTAATCTCTGTACCATCGAGTGTAATTCTTGCAACATCTGATGGTGTTGTGATTGTGAGGGTTACTTCTTTTCCTTCAGTAAGGTTAGTGTCGGACCATTCCATCTGAATATCTTCATTTGTATATGGGAATGGAGCCATAACTGATTTTGCTGTAGCATAAGCCATTGCAGGAGTTTCTGAATTAACAACAACCTCAAGATTTCCTTCTGCGGCTTTGTTTTCAAATGCCCACTTAAGCTGTGTAAGAGAAAGAATTGAATCAGATGTATTTACGATAACAATCGGATACTTTGTCTGATATTTACCTGTTTCTGCAAGTACTGTTTCATCCCATACGATTACAGAAGCTAATCTTCTGTACATTTCGTGAGCACCGCTTACTGTTACATATCTTGGAACGAGGTCGTTAGTATTCATCAATGCAATTTCTGATTGTTCACCAAATACTGTCTTCATACCAAGCTCTATACTTGTAGGTTTGATTTCTGTATTTGATGTAAGGTGGAACGCAATTGCCTGACCCTTTGCAAGGTAAACTTCATTGTTAGGACCCGCATCACGATACTTATCACTGATACCATTCGCATCAAGTGAACCGATACTATCGATGAAGATTGAACCCTGACTGTATTGTGTCTTATCAAGATTATAAATATCATCGTAGAATGTGTTTGAATCAAGAATTGTCCTTCTCAATTCAGTATAGTTTGGATTATATTCATTATCTTCAAGATATGCATTTCCGATAGCTGAATCAGCATCAGGAGTCTGACCTGCAGGATTATAAATTCTTACAGAGTCAACATAAATGTCATATGAACCATCCTTAGCAGTATCAAATATAGTACTGTACATTGGCTTGATTACAACTCTGTAGGTACCATAACCAAGTTCACGTGCACTGATTATCGGAACCTGATACAAGTTGTTTTCATTTTCCGGTGTCGGAATAAATGTATCATTTTCCTCATCATATGAATAACCGTAATATGTCTGAACAATATAGTTCTTATAAAGCTTTGTTTCACCGTCTTTGTAAACTGATACAATAACAGAACCTGTATTGTTATTTGTTACACTGAACAAATCGAAACCTGTACCACAGAATGTAAATTCAGCAGTTGGCTCTTTACCGAGTGCGTCAGCATCAACACTTGCGTACTTAGCACTACCTAAAGAATAAGTATAGCTATCATCATAAGCATGGTCCATACCGTAAACATTATTTGCGTCGATTTCAGCAAATGAGAAGCTACCCGGTCTGTCTTCTGCCTGGAATTTATCTTCAAGTGTTGTGCCTACATCCTTCCATTCATATCCGTCGCCGTTATTGAATGTAAAGAATGATTCTTCATAGTAAATACTTGTTGCTGGAATTACTGTTACAGTTGTGTAAAGGTAAATTCCCTCATCTGTAAGATATTCATAATAGAATACATTTTCAGTATCCATTGTGAGATTTGTTGGAGTGTAAACAAGTTTATCTCCTTCAATAACAACTGTTCCGTTTTCGAGAGTGAGACTATTTGAAGCATCAACAAGTCTGCTTTCCTCGTATGGCATATTGTTAAGTTCTGTACCATCAGCAAGTACAGTACCAATTGCATTGAGTTTACCACTGTTTGCATTGATATCGTTTGCAACAGCACTTATTTTCACAGGAAGACCATAGTCAATAACAACACTATCAGGAACAATACCGCCTACACGAAGAACTGCAAATGAAACGTGAGTATTCATATAGTCACTTACATTCGGAACAACACCGTCGCCACGGTAAACATTATTACCATCACGGAAATATGTTGTCTTGATATCTGCTTTATCGTTGATTATTGCCTGACTTGGGTTGTCACCACTTGAAGCAGCAACACTGTAAGATGTGTCTTCATTAAAGAGAATATAGCCCGCAGGAAGCTTATCCTTAGCAACAAGAGTAACTGCCGCATAGTCACCGGCACTGTTAAGAATGAGCTGTTCAGATTTTTCCTGTCCTACGAGAACTCTTTCTGCGAACGGAACAACAACACCATCCTTGTTAACAGGTTCACCCTTGTCATTTACAAGGTAGAATTCATAGTTAACAACTGCATCTTTCCAAGCCATTGATGGCATTGGGAATACCTGATGACATTCATTACCACGATAGTTCACATAGTCAACATAAGCGTATTCGTTAGTATAGTATGTACCGCCTTCTCTTTCACCCTCTGCAGAGCCTTCAAGATAAGCATAGTACTTAAGAGTTATTTCATCTCTTGTGATATCACCGACATTCCATGAGAATGTTTCGGTTGTTAAATCATAAGTTACCTTTGAACCTACAATCTTATTCTGAGCAGAATCATAAATATTCTGACTGCCCATAAGGTTTGAGTATGCAGCGGTGAGATTACCGTTAGCATCTGTTTCAAAAGTAATTGTTTCGATTGCTGTATATTCGTTTCTTGTACCATCACTGTTAAGTGTCCATGAACCAATTTCAATATATGGAGCAGGGTCAAATGTGATAGTAGCCATACCATTGTCAATAGTCAATGCTGGAGCAAACTGTAATTTGAAGTTTTCACCCATCTTGTCAGTAACAACAGCGTTGTTAGCAGCAAAGAGAATTTTTCCGAGAATACTATCGTAAGCAGCCTGGATATCGCCTTCTGCATAGTAATAGTTTTCAGGAGCAGTTGCCATATTTGTCAGGATGTCGCCTGTAAGAGTACCAGGTACACCTGCCTCGAAACCGATTGTGAAGATTGTTGCACCGAGACCCTTGTCAACATCTGCATAATAATCATCAACCGGTAAGCCCTCAACAGCTGCACCTTCAGGAGTTTTGATTGCCTGTGCAAACCAGTTTTCACCATCCGGATTATAGAACTGTGTTACCGGATATGTTGTCGGGTCTGCGAGAGCATTCTGGAGAGCTGTATTTGACTCTTCGTTACCGCGGAGCCATGCTTCATATAATCCGTCAGGGTCATTTGTGCCATATTCAATATGAAGTCTGTTGTACATGTATGGTTCACCGTCAGACATGAATACAACGTACTGCATCTTGTTAGCTTTTGGGTCAGATTTTGCTGCATTAAGGATGTTATATGCTTCTCTGAGACCGTAGTCATAGTTTGTACCCGCTGTATTGTTTGTTGCAAGAGAGTCAATCTGTGCAAGAAGTTCTTCAGAATCTTCGAATGACATGAAAGCACCTTCAGCAGTACCATCACCTGTAACGATTCTGTCTTCTTTACTTGATGAGTCTGATGTGTAGTTATCAGATGTATCTGCAATATCATCATAACCGTCTCTGTAACGGTCAAATGTTACAACAGCGATTCTGTTACCCTCGTTAGCGTGAACAACCTGCATTGCGAAATCACGGGTATTTGCAATAGCGTTTGTAAGTCTTAAACCACTACCGTCGTTAGTCATACTTGATGAGTGGTCAAGAACAACAACAACGTCAACAGCCTGTGGAAGCGGAACACCTGTGATAGAAAGTTCAACCTCTGTCACACCGGATGTCTGGAAGTTATATCCACCGGCATTATTTGATGCTGTCTTGTTTACACGAACAGAGCCTTCGTTAGGATACTGAGGATAATCGTTTGTTGGTTCCTCATAATCATCGTTTGAAACATTGAAGGTTGTCATTACTGTCTGAGTAACTTCTTCACCTGTTGAATCAACACCTGTAACCTCAAGAGTTACTGATACAAAGCCTTCTTTGCCTGTATATGTAAGTAAACCGTTTTCATCAATTGTTGCAACACTCTTATCAGAAACAGACCATTTTGTGCTTGTTACATTTTCAAAGCCCTGTGTATATCTGAGAACTCTTTCTGTATCGCCTGCCTTGATGTTATAACGATTCTGGAGCTTGTTTGAAATGTCGTCAGTACCGAGAATTGTTGAAACTCTGATTTCTGTCTTTGGAGCAAGAGCTTCAGCTGATACTCTCTGGTAAATGTAT
>JAZNLY010000113.1:0-7007 GCA_045579305.1 Candidatus Fimenecus sp.
CCCACAACAATATCTGCACCCATTTCGAGGAATTTTCGGTATCTTTCCCTTGTGTAGGGCGAGGGTAGTGGGGTGAATTCCTCACCTGCGTGGGCTACGACTATACACCAACGGCATTTTGATTTAATTTCATCAATAGTTTTTTGTATAGCATCGAGGTCGCTCCAACTATAACAACCCGGTTTATCAATATCCGCTTTGCGACAGGCTCGTTGATAGCCGACACCAAACATACCTATACCACCCGCTTCGGGGATTATAACGGGCTTTCTTGCCTCGTCAATATTCATTCCTGCACCGATTGTCTGTACACTGTTTTCTTTTGCAATTTTCAATGTGCTTTCAATACCATAAGGGCCTGCATCCATAATGTGATTGTTACAAATATTCCAGATATCTGATTTCATATTATTAAGAACTTTCACAGCAGCAGGGTCAATGGTATGTAACAGCTGCTGAACACCGCTTTGAGTAGTATTTTGTTCAGCAACAGCAACAGGACCTTCAACATTTGTTATAACATGGTCAGCACTGTGAAGAAAGTCAAGAATATCCTGTGATATTAAGTTTTCATCATCCCATTTACCATACATATATCGGTCAAAACCAATATCACCGGTAAAAACT
This sequence comes from Candidatus Fimenecus sp., assembly GCA_045579305.1. Taxonomy (GTDB): domain Bacteria; phylum Bacillota; class Clostridia; order Oscillospirales; family Acutalibacteraceae; genus Fimenecus. The sequence continues at coordinate 628 of JAZNLY010000113.1, forward strand.
AATGAAGTAGTTTTTTTCATAAAATAACCCCTTCAAAAAATGTAGAAAATTTATTCGTACGACTCAATAAAATCAATTATTTCAGTTAATCTGTATTCGTTTGAACTGGTAACATCTTGATAAACAAAAAAGTTGATTAGTCTTCTTAGAATAAACTTAACATCATTTATTCTTTTTGGCATAATGTTTGTAAATATTTCTATTAATAACTTGTTATTAATAGCTTTAAAAATATTTCTTAAGTAAGATTTTGATGCATTATTTTTAAATGAAAACTCAATCATTTCTTTTATAGTATTTAGAAAAAGGCGAAAAACCTTATTTTCAGGAATACCATCAAAGTCAGTACATATAAATTCATTTATTTGAGCAATTAGAAAATTGGTTAATTCTTCGTTACTTGGAAAATCAATATTAATCTGCATTGTGAAACTATTTAGAAGTTCGGTATAGTCCTTATTTTGCATAGTATTTCACTTCCTTTTGATAATAATATCATATTGCAAGTTTCAAATCAATGATTTAAAAGAAAATAACAGTTCCAATAAAAGTTGAAACAGCAATTTTAAAATATTATCTTTTTAACTATTCACTATTACTTCTTACTTTCAAAAATCGACATCAAAGAAATAGTGAAGAGTGAATAGTTAAGAAGTAATAAGTAAAATCGAGAAGTCGCGAATACAACTTCTCGATTTTTGGTGCGGGTAGCAGGGGTCGAACCTGTACACCTCTCGGCACAAGATCCTAAATCTTGCGTGTCTGCCAATTCCACCATACCCGCAAATTACTTTATGTAATTATATCAAATTATTTTATAAAATTCAATAGACAAAATCTTAATTATGTTATAAAATATATATGTTTATATGCCATAATAGGCTTTGTTGTAATTGGAGGTAAATTTTATGGGATTTATGAAAACTCGTTGGACTGATAAGGTTGACAGAAATAATCCGTTGCCTGAGTATCCACGTCCACAGATGGAAAGAACTGACTGGATGTCACTTAATGGTGTTTATAACTATGCTATTGTTGACTCTTCAGTTGAATGGGTAAATGATTTTGATGGAGAAATTCTTGTTCCTTTTGCTGTTGAATCGATGCTTTCAGGTGTTGAAAAGCCATTAAAGCCTGACCAGAAACTTTGGTATAAAAAGATATTCACAATACCTGAAAATATGAAGGGCAAAAATATTTTACTTAATTTTGCTGCTGTTGACTGGGAATGTAATGTATATGTAAATGGGGAGTCTGCAGGATACCACAGAGGCGGTTATGCTACATTTTCAATTGATATTACAAGATTACTTAAAGATGGTGAAAATGAACTTGTAGTAAGTGTGTTTGACCCTACTGAAAATGGATGGCAACAAAGAGGTAAGCAGGTTAATGATACTCATGGTTTCTGGTATGTTGCTACATCCGGTATCTGGCAGAGTGTATGGCTTGAAGCAGTAAATCCTTGTCATATTCAAAAGCTTAAAATGACTCCTGATATCGATAATAAAACGCTTGCTTTTAAAACATTTGTAAATGATAATGATTGTCAGGTTAAGGTTACAATTTTTGATGGTGAAGATGTTGTGTCAGAAAACACAATTTCAATGGATGACGTTATCATTTTTGATGATGTAAAACTCTGGTCACCTGAAAATCCATTCCTTTACGACCTTAAAATTGAGCTTCTCAAGGATGGAGAAGTTGTTGATACTGTTAAGAGCTACATTGGTATGCGTAAGTTCTCAATGGGTAAGGATGAAAACGGATTTCCACGATTCTATCTTAATAATAAACCATATTTCCAGAAAGGTCTTCTTGACCAAGGATATTGGTCAGATGGCGGTATGACACCTCCAACAGATGAAGCAATGATTTATGATATTGCAACAATGAAGAGATTAGGATTTAATATGCTTCGTAAACATATTAAAGTTGAACTCGACCGTTGGTATTATCACTGTGATAGACTCGGTATGCTTGTTTGGCAGGATATGGTCAGTGGTGGCGAATATATTGGTCAGTTCCTTGCCGGTGTTACACCATTCTTTGCAATTCACGTAAAGGATGATAAATATAAAGCATTTAAGCGTGGTGAAAAAATGTGGCGTAAAGAGTTTGAACGCGAACTCAATGAAATGCTTAATCAGCTTTATAACCACACTTGTATTTCATGTTGGGTACCATTTAACGAAGGTTGGGGACAATTCGATTCAGTCAGAATCAGTAATGATATTAAGAATTTTGACCCAACACGTCTTGTTGACCACGCAAGTGGATGGCATGACCAGGGTGCAGGTGACCTTAACAGTATGCATAGATATGTTGTACCAATCAACCCTCGCAGAAATGATGGCAGAATTTTTGCAATTACTGAATTTGGTGGTTATAGCCACATCGACAGAGGACATACATGGGATGAATCAAAGAGCTTTGGTTATATGATGTTTAGGTCAAAGGATAGTTTAACAAAAGCTTATAAACATCTTCACGAGACTCAGGTTATTCCTCTTGTAAAAAAAGGTCTCAGTGCTACTGTTTACACTCAGGTTAGTGACGTTGAAAATGAAGTAAATGGTATTTTGACTTATGACCGTGAACACATTAAACTTCATGAAGATGTTATTATTGAAATAAATAATAAATTGACATTATAATTATGAAAAATCCATCTAAACAAAAATTAAGATTACTTTATATTATCGATATTCTTTCTAAAAAATCAGATGAGGAGCATCCGATTTCCGCAACTCAGATTATGAAATTTCTTCGTGATGATTATGGGATTGATTGCGAAAGAAAAACAGTATATGATTGCATTGAATGTTTAAATGAGTATGGTTATGAAATAATAAAATCACAATCTCCTCGTGGATACTTTATGACACCATATTACTTTGAACCCGCTGAATTGCGCCTTTTGATTGATGCTGTTCAGTCTGCTGATTTTATTTCAGCTAAAAAGACAAAATCACTTATCAAGAAGTTCTCATCGTTTGCAAGTGAATATCAATATAAAAGAATCGAAAAACAGGTTTATATTGATAACAGAAATAAATGCTCAAATGAAAATTTATTTATCGTAATTGATATTATCAGTTCAGCAATACTTGCAAGAAAACAAATTGAAGTTGTTTATCGCAGACGAAAAATTGTTGATGGTAAAACAGCAAGATATGAAGAAAAAAATATGATTATCAATCCGTACGCTCTTATATGGGCCAATGACCATTATTATCTCGTTGGTAACTATAGCAAATATGATAATCTTATTCATCTTCGTATTGATAGATTGAAAGGTGTAACTGTGCTTGATTCATATGCAAGACATTTTTCTGAAGTTTCATCATATATCAATGTGTTTGATATTGCTGATTACAGTAACAAGCATCTTTCAATGTTTTCAGGTGACATTAAACCGGTTGAAATCATTTGCAATAATTCAATGATTGAAGATTTTATTGACCAATTCGGTGAAAAGGTAATTATGAAACCTTATGATAATGAAAACTTTATTGCCAAGGTGGATGTTGCTGTTACTGATGGACTTGTTACTTGGTTAATGCAATATGGTGAAAAGGTGAGAGTTAAGTCACCGAAAGAGTTGAAAAATATGATAATAGACAAAACAAAATCTATTTTGACCATTTATAATGGATAAGATGATAAATTTTTAACAAATAAACATATAAGTCTTGAAAAATATAGACTTTTGTTATACAATGTTTAATGGTAATAATTTACAAATTATATCTTTTGAAAGGATGTTTTTTTAATGAGCAGTGCTTTAAACAAAAAGACAGTTGAAGACTTACAGGTAACTGGTAAAAAAGTTCTTGTTCGTTGTGACTTCAACGTAAAAATGGAAAACGGCGTTATTACAAGTGACAAGAGAATTGTTGCTTCATTACCAACAATCAAGTATCTTATCGATAATGGTGCAAAAGTAATTCTTTGCTCACACCTTGGTCGTCCAAAGGGTGAAGTAGTTCCTGAATTCTCACTTGCTCCTGTTGCTGCAAGACTTTCAGAACTTCTTGGTCAGGAAGTTAAAATGGCAAAGGATGTTGTTGGTGAAAGCGCTCAGTCACTTGCAGCTGACCTTAAAGATGGTGAAGTTCTTCTTCTTGAAAACGTTCGTTATGAAAAAGGCGAAACAAAGAATGACCCTGAACTCAGCAAGAAGTTTGCTGACCTTGCAGAGCTTTATGTAAACGATGCATTTGGTTCAGCTCACAGAGCTCATTCTTCAACTGCTGGTGTTGCAGAACATCTTCCTGCAGCTTGTGGTTATCTTATTCAGAAGGAAATCGAATTTATTGGTGGTGCTCTTGAAAATCCAAAGAGACCTCTCGTTGCTATCCTTGGTGGTGCAAAAGTTTCTGATAAAATCGGTGTTATCACAAACCTCATCGATAAGTGTGATACTCTTATCATCGGTGGTGGTATGGCATACACATTTATGAAATCATTAGGTTATAATATCGGTACTTCACTTCTTGAAGCAGATAAAGTTGATCTTGCTGCTGAAATGATGAAGAAGGCTGAAGAAAAAGGTGTTAAATTCCTTATCCCTGTTGATAATAAAGTAGGTAAAGAATATGCTCCTGATACAGAAGCTATGATTGTGGATTCAGATAAGATTCCTGATGGTTGGATGGGTCTTGATATTGGTCCTGAGACACAGGCTATCTTTGCTGATGCTGTTAAGGATGCTGGTACAGTTATCTGGAATGGACCTATGGGTGTTTCTGAATGGGAAGCATTTGCATCAGGTACAATCGCAGTTGCTACAGCTATTGCAGATAGTGATGCAATTTCTATCATCGGTGGTGGTGACTCTGCTGCTGCAATCCAGAAGCTTGGTTTTGCTGATAAGATGTCACATATCTCAACAGGTGGCGGTGCATCACTTGAATATCTTGAAGGTAAAGTTCTTCCTGGTATTGCTGCACTCAACGATAAATAATTAATAAAATGATGGGAGGGCATTTCGCTCTCCCAAAATTTGCGATAAGGAGAAATTAATAATGAAAAAAGATTTACGTAAAGCAGTTATTGCAGGTAACTGGAAAATGAATAAAACTCCTGCAGAAGCAAAAGCTCTTATTGAAGAAATGAAGCCACTTGTTGCTGATGCTGATTGTGAAGTTGTACTTTGTGTACCATTTATTGATATTCCTGCTGCTATTGAAGCAGCTGCAGGTTCAAATATCAAAATCGGTGCTGAAAACGTACATTTCAAATCATCAGGTGCATATACAGGTGAAATTTCTGCTGAAATGTTAGTAGAAGCAGGTGTAGAATACGTTGTAGTTGGCCATAGTGAAAGAAGACAGTATTTTGGTGAAACAGACCAGACTGTTAACCTTCGTTCACTTGCTGCTCTTAATGCAGGCCTTAAGCCAATTATCTGTGTTGGTGAAACTCTTGAACAGAGAAGTCTTGGTTATACTGAAACTCTTCTTAAGTTCCAGACAAAGATGGCTCTTACAAATGTTACAAAAGAACAGCTTAAGAACGTAATTATCGCTTATGAACCAGTTTGGGCTATTGGTACAGGTGTTACAGCAACTGCTGACCAGGCTGACGAAGGTAATGGCTATGTTCGTGAAGCTATCGCAGAAGTTTATGGTGGCGATGTTGCTGCTACAGTTACAATTCAGTACGGCGGTTCAATGAATGCTGCTAATGCTGACGAACTTGTTGCTAAAGTTAATGTTGATGGTGGTCTTATTGGTGGTGCATCACTCAAGGCTGCTGATTTTGCAAAGATTGTTGCTGCTGCATCAAAATAATTTATTAAGGTGAAATTGATGAAAAAACCTGTAGTTTTATGTATTATGGACGGTTTTGGTTATAATCCAAGTGATTATGGCAACGCAATTACTGCGGCTAAAACACCAAGACTTGACGAAATTTTTAATAACAATCCAATGACATATATTGGTGCATCCGGTATGGATGTTGGTCTTCCTGACGGACAGATGGGTAACTCTGAAGTAGGCCACACAAATATTGGTGCTGGTCGAGTTGTTTATCAGGAGCTCACAAGAATCACAAAGTCAATTATGGACGGTGATTTCTTTGAGAATGATGTATTTTTAGGTGCTATTGAAAATTGTAAAAAGAACAATTCTGCACTTCACGTTATGGGTCTTTTATCAGACGGCGGTGTACACAGCCATAATACCCATATGTATGCACTCTTTGAACTTTGCAAACGTGCAGGTTTATCTAAAATTTATCTTCATTGCATATTAGACGGAAGAGACGTTCCTCCGTCATCAGGAAAAGATTTTGTTGAAGAAGCGCAAAATGAGCTTAAAAAGATTGGTGTAGGTAAAATTGCTACAGTTATGGGCAGATTCTACGCAATG
>JAZNLY010000114.1:0-3832 GCA_045579305.1 Candidatus Fimenecus sp.
CTTTAACGCCATCAACAGACACAACTTCGTCAACACATTTGTAGTCATTTTTAAGTTCAAAAGACTTGATTTTGCTAAGTAATGCTTCTTTATCGGAAATATCGTTTGTGATAATTGCTCTCATAGCACCGTTTTCACGGATATTCATAACGATTGCACGATTATCAAGTCCTGTAACACAAGGAATATCATATTTTACAAGGAACTCCTCAAGACTCATTTCGCATCTGAAATTAGAAGGAGTATTACAGAGCTCGTGAACTAAAATTGCAGCAGGGTAGAGCTTGTCACTTTCCATATCTTCAAGACAAACACCGTAATTACCGATAAGAGGGTATGTCATAACAACACCCAGACCTGCATTTGATGGGTCAGAAAGCATCTCAACATATCCGGTCATTGATGTGTTGAAGATTACTTCACATACAGTTTCTTTGAATTTTCCGGCAGCCTGTCCTTCATAAACAACGCCGTTTTCAAGCATTAAATAAGCTTTCAAAATTCACACCAGCCTTTCCATTTACTTCAACTAATTATTATACTATATTATATTGTATTGTTCAATATAAAAAATTGAAAAAAAAACAAAAAAATAACGACGGAAAAAACCGTCGTTTTAAAAAACAAAAAACAAACAAGGAGCACAACCAACAGAAACAGGAGTGCCTTGACAAATATCTAAAGAAGAAACAGCAACACCATCAGTTTGTTTTGTCTTATTACGCATCATATTTATTGTTCCTGACAATTTGCTCACTCCTAAAAATTTGCTTTTTGAATTTTAACACAAATTTTACAATTCGTCAATAAAATCTGACTACAAAAATTATATTTGTACATTATAATTATTAATAAATGACTTGTTAGAGGAAAATATATGTTATTTTGCCAAATTTTTAATTTTTAAAATGGACTTGTTAATCCGAGAAAAATATTGTATAATGTTTCCTAACAAGATTTTCTTGTGGAGGTATTTTATGAATAAAAAAATTATTGCTGTGATTGTCGCTTTTGTAATTGTTTTACTCAGCTTTGCATCATGCAAAAAAGAACAGGAGAAAGAATTCTATTTTGTAGATGAAGAGGGTAATACCCAGTATGTCCAGGTTGACAAAGATGGTAAGTATTACACTACTGACGACAAGGGGAATGTTTCATACATTGAGGATGAAAGTGTTATTGAACAGATTGAGCAGAATAGTGAGGACGCAAGTCTCGAAGATATGCTTAGTGAAATAGGTGCTGATAAGGATAAGGTTTTTGATGAAGCGGACAAAGACGATAATTTCCAGATGAGTGATGAGCTGGTTGAAGAAACTCTCGTTACTGTTGCACCTGAAAAGGGTGAATCCGATGCTCAGAAACGTCTTAATAGCTATATGAATATAGTTGGCAATAACGTATTTACAATTAATGCTACAGTTAAAGAAGTCGGTTCTGAATCAGTTGAATATCCATTTGTTTACATCAGAAATGGTAACGGAGCATATATTGAAACTGCAGTACCTTTTGAAGAAGGAAAAGTTGTTAAATCTAATATGATTATTGTAAATGGTGTGACATATTGCGAAATTCCATCATTAAAATCATATATGGTTGTTGAAGATATGACAATTGATGACCTTGCAGATGGTACATTTGATAAAAATCAGATGCAGAAATACAACTATGTTGAATCAGGCTCAGTTACAGTCAACGGAAAGAAATACACTTGTGATGTGTACACTGTTGATAAAGAAACTGTCAAGTATTATTACAATGCCGATGGAAATCTTACAAGAATTGAAAAAATCAGCAGCAGGAATTCTGTAATTACAGAAATCAAATCAATAAAGAATACTGCAGATAGTTCAAAAATCAAAAAACCAAAGGGTATTGATATTACATCATTGGTTGGCGGTATTTAAGTGTAGTATTCCAAACAAAAGGGCGATTCTGTATCGTCCTTTTTTCTTGCCAATATCATATTTAAAACTTTAAGCATGATGTTTTCCGAAAAACATACAAAAAAACAATAAAAATATAAATTTCTATTGACAAGCCTTGACTCCTGTGATAAAATACCAATTACCTCGGGAAAGAGGCTTATTTTTTGTGCCTATTTTTCAGTGAGGAAGGCTTTTTCGTCTGCTGATTTTTCAGGCGAAGTATTAACGGAGGTGCCGAAAAAATGAGAGTAAAAATCACATTAGCTTGCACAGAGTGCAAACAGCGCAACTACAACACAAAGAAAAACAAGAAGAACACTCCCGACAGAATTGAGATGAACAAGTATTGCAGATTCTGCAAGAAACACACTCTCCACAGGGAAACAAAGTAATCCGGAGGTAAGTGAAATGTCTGAAAAGAAAGAAAAGACCACTGCTGAGGTTTCAAAGAAGGACAAGAACCCTGCTCCAAAGAAAAAGGAAAATGTTTTAAAGAATGCAGGAGCAAAGGTTAAAAAGTTCTTCAAAGATTTTAAAGGTGAGTGGAAGAAGGTAACATGGCCTTCAAGAAAAACTGTTCTCAATCATTCACTCGTTGTTATCGTGGTTGTTTTAGTTGTAGGACTTGTTATCTTTGGATTTGACACAGGTCTTTCATCAATTATTGATGCTTTTGTAAATCTTGCGCAAAAACAGGATGCTGCAGAAACAACTACAAATGCTGCACAGATGCTTAGCTTGTTAATGATGAAGTAATTGAAAGGAGATTTAAGTTATGTCAGAAATCTCCAAATGGTATGTCATCCATACCTATTCAGGTTACGAGAACAAAGTAGCAACAAACATTGAAAAAGTTGTTGAAAATCGTAAAATGCACGATTTGATTCTCGAAGTTAAAGTTCCTACAGAAATCGTTGTTGAAAACAAGGAAGCTAAGGACAAAGAAACAGGCGAGATGGTAATCGTAAAAAAAGAAGTGGAAAGAAAAATCTTTCCCGGCTATGTTATGGTAAAGGTTGCAGTTTTTGAAGATGAAGAAACAGGTGACCTTGAAATGACAGACGACACTTGGTACGTAATTCGCAATACACGTGGTGTAACAGGTTTCGTTGGCCCAGAGAGCAAACCGGTTCCTCTTACGGAGGCTGAAGTAATTGCCATGGGTGTTGAAAAGAAAGTCATTAAGATTGACTACGAGGTTGGCGATATGGTTACAATTATCGATGGTGCTTTTGAAGGCATTATCGGTACAGTTCGTGAGCTTGATGTTGATAACAATACAGTATGTGTTGTTATTTCAATGCTTGGACGTGAAACACCGGTTGACCTTGAACTCGACCAGGTAGAAAAGGTCGAAGAAGATTAATTTTATTTAATTTGGTAATTAGCGTAAAATACGCTTTTTATGACGCTTTTGTCAAAGCGTCGTGGGAGGAGCAGAAGAGCTGTCTGTTCCGCCATACCACGAATTTTGGAGGTGCTAAAAATGGCTCAGAAAGTAGTAGGCTTTATTAAGCTTCAAATCCCTGCTGGTAAAGCAACACCAGCACCACCTGTTGGTCCTGCACTTGGTCAGCACGGTGTAAACATTATGGCGTTCACAAAAGAATTCAATGAACGCACAAAGAATGATATGGGTCTCATTATTCCTGTTGTTATCACAGTTTATGCAGACCGTACATTCACATTCGTTACTAAAACTCCACCTGCAGCTGTTCTTATCAAGAAGGCTTGCGGTATTGAGAGTGGTTCAGGTGTTCCTAACAGAACAAAGGTAGCAAAAATCACTAAAGAACAGATTAGAAAAATCGCTGAGCAGAAAATGCCTGACCTTAATGCTGCAACAATCGAAACTGCAATGAGCATGATTGCCGGTACAGCACGTAGCATGGGCGTTACTGTAG
>JAZNLY010000115.1:0-3402 GCA_045579305.1 Candidatus Fimenecus sp.
GTCATAACGATTTTAGCAGGGCCGATTAATTTGATTTCCAAAAACAACACCTCTTTTACAAGTATGTAATTATTCTATATAATCCTGACTTTGATGTCAATATTCATACAGACAAAAATAAACGATGAAAAGGGAAGTTGACGTTATAACATAACATCTTCCAAAAAAAGAAAAACTCCAAGCAATTAAGCTTGGAGTCTGGTGCGAGTGTTCATAAGGGATTGATTTTAAATAAGTATAAAAACTGCCCCCACTAATGTGAGAACAGTAAAGTCAACTTGTCATTCTGTAATGTTATTCAACAATTTCTTTTGCTTATATTTTGAAAGTTTACCAACAACAGTCACATAACTGTGGTCTGTCATTTCATAAATCAACTCATCAGGAATATCGCCAATAGGAAAGGAATTGAAATATGGCTGTTGAACTGCAGGACAATGATATCCTCTGACTATAACACCCGGATACAACTGTCTGTAAAAATCTCCCGTCATACGCTCACAATTCAACGTAGCGGTTTCTATGCCTTTGAGAACAAATAACTGTGCAAAAATTTTACCTTCAACTTTAATTATATCGCTTTCAGGTCCAAACGGATGGTCAATATAGGCTCCTTTTTTTGAAAGGCAGTAATTGAGTAATTCTGAATATTTCATTAGAAATCACCTCTGCGATCAGTTTCACTTTTTCAATTCTCCAATAAACCCGAATGAATTGGACTTATTTCCGTTCATCGTGGGGATTACAAATTTTTTATAATCAAGTGTCTTAAAATCAGAAAGCAATTTAAGAATATAGTCCTCTGAGTGATGACGAACTGTTGCACCATCATAGGTTTTAAATGCTCCATATATACCAGTTTTCTTTTGTGCATTTTTGTAAAACAACCATCTTTTAAGACCGGAATTCAAAAGAAAATCGTTAATATAAATTATACCACCGGGCTTCAATACTTTTTTGATATTGTTTAACAATTCTTTTTGAGATTCGTTATCGGGAACGCAAGTGAGAACTCCGAATAATATTACCGCATCAAAGGAGTTATCCTTGAAAGGAATTGCACCATCAGGATTAGCAACCAAATTCAAATTCGGGTACTCTCGTACCCCTCTTTTAATCATATTCTCAGCAGAATCAATGCCCGTTAAATCAGTAAAACCTGCTTCTGCCAACTCATTCAAAATTCTGCCGTAACCACAACCTACATCAAGAATTTTGCAATCCTTAGAAACATATTTTGAAAACAACTCAACATCTAAAACCGTAGTAAATTTCTTTTCCTCCGCTACTGAATTCCAATATTTATTTTGGTTCATACTATTACCCCTTTACGTGTATTTGTACTCGGATAGTTCTAATAAGACAATTATACCACACCCCCACCAAACAAATCAACCTGAATACATATCCTTGTGCTTTAAGTTTAAGCACGAGGATTTTTAATGCAAAATTTTATGTAAAGGAAGTGAAACAATGTTTTAGCAAACCAACCGAAAAAGCAGTAAAAAAGCGTGGGATAAGTCTTAGCAAGCATGGAATTTGTGCATACAAATTCCACTTGTTAAGGACAGCCCTAAAACCCGTATGACTATAAACAAATGTCGCACTCCGAAAGGAATGCGACGATACATAAAACAATAAAATATATTAAACTCTATTTTGAGCAAAAAAATTGAGTATAACGATGATAGAATCAAGATTTTTAAGTTGTATTATCAGGGATTCAATATCACCTTGCTGAACACAAGATAACAATCGTATTTCAGCACTATATGGTGTATGCTTTTCATCAAAAGCATTTTTATTCTCAATGGTCTTAACGGTTACAAGTTCACCTATGTTCATTAAATCACATCTTTTCTTTTAACTTTTTCATCTCTTTTTTCAATCGTGCGTTATTTAAATCTTCCCATAGTGGCATTATAAGACCACCTTTAAGCCTCATTGCTGCTTCGTGCATAGAAGCGTAATAGGCGACTCTGAAATCGATGAACTCCGATGTTTCACAGTTCCTTTTGTACGTTTCATACAGACCGTAAGCATCGCCCCACATATTACGGAGTTGGAACAAATCATATTCTTTGTCCGCCCAAATGCTACCGCAGGGGTCTATAAATGCTGTAAGTTCAAAAGTTTTGGTATCAGCCATTATGTTCATTATATTAAGGTCTGCGTGAATAAGTACAGGCTTTGTGTTTTCTTCGGGTAAGTTGTTGAAAAGTTCAGTTGCTTCTATAAGAAGTTGTAGTTTCTTCTTGCTGAACTTTCCGTTATCTGATAATTCTTTCAAAGCAGAGAGCCATGGCTTCTGCTTTTCTTCCTTATAATAATCATACCAACTATCGTAAATCGGGTTTGACAAAGAACCAAATTTATCATTTGTTACACTGTGCCATTCAAGCATGCCTGAAACAACATCATTAGCAAATTTCTGTTTCTGACTCTTGTTTTTAAACAAGAACATCGGATTTAACACATTCTGTCCATCAACAAAGCTCATAGCCAAAATTGCCGTAGCTTCATCCTCATAAACAAAAAGAACCTCGGGCATATTTACACTTGTGTTTGCAGACAGAAGTGTAAGCTGTTCGGCTTCTTCATATTGCGAACCCTGTTCTCGATAGGCTTTTACAGCAATAGTTTCTCCAACGGAAAGCACAGCCTTATAAACTCTACCAAAACTACCGCCACCAATAAACTTAAACTTATCGGCATCCTTGTTGAGTTCTTTTGAAATAATCTCCGGTAAAATGGGTAATAAGTGTTTATCGCTATTATCAAGAATTTTCATTTTGTATCCTCCAATATCCTCAGCTTTACAAGTTTATAAGCTTGTTTACTTTCGGGCAGAAAAGAAAACAACTGAAAACAATGGCACATACCTTCAAATTTGTAAAGCTCAACATCAATATTTGTATTTTTCATTTTATCATATACTCTGTCGCTATCACTCTCATCCAACTCTGCAGTTCCGCATATCAATGTTACCTTAGGGAATTTTTCAAAACTACCGAACAAGGGTGAAATATATGGGTCCGTCCTATCAACATTCAGAACATATTTTGATATTCTTCTTAACAAATGAAGATTATCTTCTATTTTCTTATGCTTAGCAATCCCATAAAACGGGTCAGTATATGCATTTGTAATTTTAGAATCTCCGCTTGAGGTTGCATCAGCCCATAAAGAAAAGCAAACAATGTGTCCGGGTAAGGGATAGTTGTTATCCCTGAACCATAAGGAAGATGTCATAGCCAATGTGGCACCTGCACTGTCACCAATAACTATAATATCTGAATTGTTAATTCCCTCATCTAATAAATGCAAATATATTTTTACAACATCGTACATCTGTGACGGAAGTTGATGCTCAGGAAATCTCCCGTAGTCTGCATTTATTAC
>JAZNLY010000116.1:0-9806 GCA_045579305.1 Candidatus Fimenecus sp.
GCAGACAATATTGTAGAACGTTTAATTCTGAACAACTTAAAGTTATCAGTTTGTTCACAATAATTTATCAATTACAATAAGATAATTTTCAATTAGTGCGGTAATATGTAGTATGCTAAACCACTTGAAGATTGTCGGGAAGGAGGAAATATGAATAGACAATCTAATATAGCAAAAGCAGAAAAAATTACCGCACTTTATTGCAGACTCTCTCGTGACGATGAGTTACAGGGAGATAGCAATAGTATCGTTAATCAGAAAGCAATGCTTCAAAAGTATGCCGATGACAATGGTTTCAAGAACACACAGTTCTTTGTTGACGATGGATTTAGTGGTACAAACTTTGACAGACCTGATTTTCAAAGGTTGATTACCGAAATTGAAAATGGAAATGTGGCTACCCTTATCGTTAAGGATATGTCCCGTTTTGGAAGAGATTATCTTAAGGTCGGTTATTACACAGAGATTGTGTTTCCAGAAGCAGATGTTAGGTTTATTGCAATCAACAATGGTGTTGATAGTGAAAATAAACAAGACAGTGATTTTACACCATTCCTGAATATCATCAACGAATGGTATGCAAAAGACACAAGCAAAAAAGTTCGTGCTGTAATGCGAAGTAAGGGTGAAGCAGGTAAACCTTTAGCTACACATCCACCTTATGGTTACGTTAAAGACCCAAACGATAAATTGAAGTGGATTGTTGACCCTGAAGCAGCAAAGGTTGTGCAAGAAATATTCCACCTTTGCATCGCAGGTTACGGTCCTTCCCAAATTGCTAAAAGATTGGAAGCAAATCACGTACTTGTACCATCGGCACACTTGAAAAGTATCGGTCAACCTACAACTGCACATGTTCCGGATGATTATTGTTCTTGGAACGCAAGAACAGTAGCAGATGTTTTGAAAAAGCAAGAATACCTTGGTCATACTGTGAATTTCAAAACATACCGAAAGAATTACAAAAACAAAAAGATGATGAAAACAGACCCTTCAGAATGGATGGTTTTTGAAAACACCCACGAAGCAATTATCGACCAAGATACATTTGACAAGGTGCAAGTTATCCGTGAAGGTAGTAGGCGTGTAGTAAGAATGGGTGAAATGCCAATTCTTTCAGGAATGCTTTACTGTGCCGATTGTGGTAAAAAGTTATACCAAGTCCGTGCGAATGGTTGGAGTCACGATAAAGAACACTTTGTGTGTGCTACATACCGAAAAGTCAAAGGTGGCTGCAGTTCACATCAAATCCGAAACATTGTGGTTGAAGAACTTCTGCTTGATGATATTCGCAGGGTGACTCGATTCGCAAGAGAAAATGAAGAAGCCTTTGTAAGACTTGTAAGTGATGCAAGTGAACGGGAACTTGATAGTAATCTTAAAGATTACAAGAAAGAACTTTTACAGGCACAACAGCGTTATGCAAAACTTGACACAATCATACAAAGGCTTTATGAGGACAATATTGAAGGCAAGATTTCTGATGAGCGATTTGCAAAAATGACATCAACATATGAAGCAGAGCAAAAACAGTTGGAAAGCCGAATTGCAGAATTGGAGTCATACATTCAGGCAATAAAAGAAAAAGCCTTGAACACAGAACATTTCTTAAAGTTAGTAAGAAAGTATACTGATATTCAAGAACTTGATGCAGAAATCATTCGTGAGTTCATTAACAAAGTCATAGTTTTTAAAGCAGAAAAAGTCAATGGTCGCAGACAACAGAAAATACAAATTGTGTATAACTGTATCGGCACCATTGACCTAATGCAACAAAATGAAAAAACGGCTTAAACGGAATTAACCGATAAGCCGATTTTTTCAAAGGAATTAAAAATCCCTAATTGAAAGCACCGAATGAAGTGGGATTTTTTATCTTATTGTTTTGTAAATGAAAGGATTCATTTCAGGCTTTTCATCACCGATAGTAAATGAAGTGTTGAAAAGCTTTTCTGCATTTTTAAGTCGTTCATCTGTCGCAGCATAAAGAATTGCGATTGTATCGCCGATTGACACCTTGTCACAAGTTTTTTTATAAAGTACAATTCCTGCACCATAGTCAATTGTGTCACTTTTCTTTTCTCGACCTGCTCCAAGTAAAACTGCACATTCACCAACAGTTTTTGAATCAATACTTTGAATATATCCATTTTTCTCTGTTTTTATTTCAAGTGATTTTGTTGTAACAGGCAGGGTAGTGAAATCACTATTTCCACCTTGTGCATTTACAAATTCAATGAACTTTTTATAAGCTGAACCATCAATTATTGATTGTTCGGCTTTTTTGAATGCTTCTTCATAATCCCATTCATATGAAATGCTTAATATTGTAGCGGAAAGCACAAGACAAAGTTCTCGTAAATTCTTATCGCCTTTGTTATTGAGAATTTCAATAACTTCTTTGATTTCAAGCGCATTACCTACGTTTGTTCCAAGTGGAATATCCATATTTGTAATAACAGCAGCCATATTACGACCACACTTTTTACCTATATCAACCATTGTTTCCGCAAGTTTAGTAGCACTATCTTCGTCTTTCATAAATGCACCGCTACCACATTTAACATCAAGAACAATATTTTGGGCTCCGGCAGCAATTTTTTTGCTCATAATACTTGATGCAATAAGTGAAATGTTGTCAACAGTTGCTGTAACATCCCTTAAAGCATAAATCTTTTTGTCGGCAGGTGCTAAATTGCCTGTCTGTCCAATAATTGAAATACCAATTTCTTTTACTTGTTTAAAAAATGCATTAGTGTCAAGAGCAACATTAAAACCATCAATACTTTCAAGCTTGTCGATTGTACCACCAGTATGTCCTAATCCACGACCACTCATTTTAGCCATCTTAATGCCAAGGGAAGCACAAATCGGAGCAACAACAAGTGATGTTTTATCACCTACACCACCGGTAGAATGTTTATCTGCGGTTATACCGTCAATTAATGATAAATCAAGCATATCACCTGAGTGAGCCATACTTTCTGTGAGGTTGACTGTTTCTTCTTCATCCATTCCATTGATAAACATTGCCATTAGGAGTGCAGACGCCTGATAATCTTCAATGTTTTCAAAAATGTATTCCTGAACAAAGAAATCAATTTCTTCTTTTGAAAGTTTATGTCCATCACGCTTTTTCTCAATAATATCATAGATTCTCATATTATTCTCCTAATTTTGATTTATCAAACGAACAGGGTAGAAGTTCACCTAAAGTGAATTCTTTAATTTCATTTTCATTTATACCTACATATATTTTAAAATCAGCGTTACAGAATTCAGCTATAGTTTGTCTGCAAACACCACAAGGCATTGCATAATCAATAATGTCACCATTTTTACCACCAACTATACAAATAGCTTTAAAAAGTCTATCACCATTTGCAATTGCAGAAAAAATAGCTGTTCTTTCTGCACAACAAGTGGCAGAATAAGATGCATTTTCAACATTACAACCCGTATAAGCTTTGTCATTGTTTGTCAATAGTGCTGCACCTACATTATAATTTGAATATGGTGCATAAGAGTTTTTCATAGCATCTTTTGCGAGTATGAAAAGGTCTTTTTTGTCCATACAATCACCTTAAATTAAAATTATCAAGAACAATATTACTGATATAGTTATAGCCCTTTATTGTACCAAGATTTTCATGTTCCATATGTTTTGAATATATAAGTAAAGGCACTTGTTCCCTTGTATGGTCTGTACCTTTAAACGCAGGGTCACATCCGTGGTCAGCAGTAATAATCAGTAAATCATCATTTTTCATATTCGGTATGAAATCATTTAACCAATTATCAAATTCACTGATAGCATTTGCATAACCATCAACATCTCGTCTGTGACCGTATTTCATATCAAAATCAACAAGATTTGTAAACACAAGACCTGAAAAGACTTTGTCTAATAATTCAAGAGTTTTTGCCATACCCTCATCATTTGAGTGAGTAAAATATTTTTGTGTTATACCACAATTTGCAAAAATATCTGCTATTTTACCAACTGAAATTACTTCGAAATTATTGCTTTTTAGTTTGTCGAGCATTGTTTTTTCAGATGGTACAAGCGAAAAATCATGTCTATCAGCAGTTCTTGTAAATGGATATTCACCATTAAAAGGTCTTGCTATAACACGACCAACGGCATGTTCACCAACAAGAATTTTTCTTGCAATTCTGC
Organism: Candidatus Fimenecus sp.; assembly: GCA_045579305.1. GTDB lineage: Bacteria > Bacillota > Clostridia > Oscillospirales > Acutalibacteraceae > Fimenecus. Next base: position 4,181 of record JAZNLY010000116.1, read on the forward strand.
AATACTCATAAAGGGTTTCAAGTGGAACAATTTCAGTGTGTGCAGCAATTTGGAAAACACTGTCTGCTGATGTATAGACAATCAGTTTTCCTGTTTTAATATGTTCTTGACCGTAATCTGCAATGACCTGTGTACCAGAATATGTTTTATTGCAAAGTGTTCCGCAACCAGTTTGTTTTTCAAATTCTGCAATTATTTCTGTTGGAAAACCGTTAGGATAAGTTGGCATAGGTTTGTCAGAAATAATTCCCGCTATTTCAAAATGTCCAATTGTAGTATCTTTTCCTGCAGATAATTCCTGTAATGCACCGAATTTTCCGATAGGTGATGGATATTTTTCAAGTTCAACACCATCAATATTACTTAGCCCTAATTTAGCCAAATTTGGTATATCAAAATATTTTGATATTGATATGCTTTTAAGTGTATTTGCACCATAATCTCCGAATTTATCAGCATCAGGAGCATTGCCGATACCAAAGCTGTCAAGAACAATCAAAAATATTCTTTTATATTTCATTAATACCCACTGCCTTGCTCATTTTTAACTATTTTAACAATTCTGCTTGTTCCGAGTCTTGAAGCACCAAGGTTAATAAAATCCTCAGCATCTTCAATTGTTGATATTCCACCTGCAGCTTTAATTTTTTTACCGTTAGTGGTATATCGTGCAAAAAGCTCAATATCATGTTTTGTTGCCCCTGCGGTTGAAAAACCTGTTGAAGTCTTAATGTAATCAGCATCGGATTCTGAAATAATTTCACACATTTTAATCTTTTCATCATCAGTAAGAAGACAAGTTTCAATTATTACTTTTAACAGTTTACCATTACAAGCATCTTTGATGTCGTTAATCTCATTAAGAATATCATTATACTTCTTATCTTTTAACCAACCCACGTTTATTACCATATCAATTTCATCTGCACCATTTTTTACTGCATCTGCAGTTTCAAAAACTTTAGTTGCAGTTGTACTGTAACCATTTGGGAAACCTATAACAGTACAGATTGCAAGATTATCGCCAACATATTCCTTTGATTGCTTAACAAATGATGCTGGAATACAAACAGATGCAGTTTGATATTTGATACCATCATCGCATATTGCTTTGATTTCTTCCCATGTAGCATTTTGTGAAAGTAATGTGTGGTCAACTTTTGATAAAATTTCATTAATATTCATAATTATCCTCCGCAAGAACTACAGAAACTGTAGCCTGAATTTAAGTAATTGCTTAATTCTTGTTTGCTCAATTGGACAACGGTTTTATTTTCTTCTTTCATTCTGTCAACAAATGAACAATTTTTATAATGCATTTTTTTACTGTTCTTGTTTATTACATATGTAATTTTACCTGAATTATCAGGAGGGGATGTTGTAGTGTTAGTTTCAGTTGGCTGTTTTTGCTTATCTTCTGTTGTGGCAATAGTGGTACTTGTATCACTGAATTCATCATACAGTGGTAAAGTATCACTAATATTTTCAGTTGTTTCAATAAAGACATCAAATACATCGTCATATTCTTCATTTGTTGTATTGACTTCAATCGAATCATTGTTAGATAAAATTACAAAATTTTTATCCATTTTATCAAGTTTAAAATAAATTAAAACTAACAAAACAACAACTAATAACAGTAAAAAGGAAATTCCTTTTAGTAATTTTTCAAAAGATGAATTGTTATTTTTGTATTCATTATGTTTGTTTTCCAAAATATCACCCCATATACGTACCATATATTACCATTTTATTTTAAATTTTTCAATATGAATAACATTATTAAACTTGTCTGAATAGTATGTTTTGAGTGGAAACTCAAAATATTTTAAGGAGAACAAATTGATGGAAAAGAATAAATGTAATGGTGTTTGTAAGAAAATGCAACATCTTCCAGAAAAGACTGTAGTTGCTATGGCATATGTACCATTTCAAACAGAAGTGATTACCTATACAAGTGAAGAAGCTTTGTGTAGAGGAACGCTTTTTCCTGAATTAGATAAAAAATTCTATGGGGGTAAATGCTGTGGATAAATGTAAACTTTTGAGAGAATTATCTGCTGTAAAATTTGCTGCATGGGAATTGCATTTATATCTTGATACACATCCATGCGACGAAAAAGCACTTGAAATGCATAAAAAATATAGTGAAAGAGCAAAAGAACTGACAGAAGAATATGAAGAATGTTTTGGACCATTGACACATAAATCAGGAAGTGGACTTGCTTGGATAAAAGACCCATGGCCATGGGAGTATAAGGAGTGTGATTGCTGATGTTTCAATATGAAAAGAAACTGCAATTTCCCGTTAAAATTAAAAATCCTAATCCAAAACTAGCCCAGGTGATTATATCACAATTTGGTGGACCGGATGGAGAATTAGCGGCTTCAATGCGATATTTTTCTCAAAGATATGGGATGCCATTACCTGAGCTTAAGGGACTTTTAACAGACATTGCAACGGAAGAACTTTCTCACCTTGAAATGGTAGGCGCAATTGTTTATCAGTTAACAAGAAATCTTACAATTGATGAAATAAAAAAATCAGGTTTTGACAAATATTATGTTGACCACACAACTGGAATTTACCCTGTTGCGGCAAGTGGCACACCATTCTCAGCAATGTATTTACAATCAAAAGGTGATGTAATTACAGACCTTCACGAGGATTTAGCTGCTGAGCAGAAAGCAAGAACAACCTATGATAACATTTTAAGACTTGTTGATGACCCTGATGTGCGTGAACCGATTAAGTTTTTACGAGAACGAGAGATAGTTCATTATCAAAGATTTGGTGAAGGATTACAGTTGGTAACTGACAAATTGGATAATAAGAATTTTTATGCATTCAATCCAAGTTTTGATAAAAACTGTTTTAAAAACTGCAGAAATAGAATGAAATAAAATAAATAAAAAAATGCAGCTCTATCAAGTGTATAACTTCGTAGAGCTGCGTTTTTGTACTAAGTATGAAAATTAATTATATTTTTAACAATGTTTTTTCAGCCATTTCTCTCAGACAGAAACCTGTGAGGATAGTGCCGTCACTATTGTATTTTTGAAGACTTTCTGAGAGTCTATTTTTATTATCTTGCGATGGATTATTTTTAGCTATATATATATCGTCAAGTAAATCGCAACACATAGAGAATTTTCTTCTCCATTTCTGTAACTCACCAAAAAGAGGTACATTTGTATCACTAATAAGAGTTAAGCATTTTTTCATATCGGACATATATGAAATTAAAAGTTCAAGTGATTCTTCTTTTTTACCACTGGATTCAAGGAAAGATACTTTAGATAAAACTTGTCCCATATATGATGACCCATATCTTGAAAGACAAGAAACACAAAGATGGTCTGCAAAATAAGAGAATATATCCGCGTTATCACCTAATATTTCTCTATGAGCATTTTTTAATGATTCTTCCGGATTGTATGCCAATGGATTCCATAAAAAGTCAGCAACTGTCATAAGTGGAATTTTAGAACATTCTGCAAATTCCATAACATTTGAAATTATACCTTCACAATGTTTATAGAGTTCATTGTCTCTACCAATAAGTGCACCAAGGTGCATTTCCTGAAACATTTCACAATCATTAACAGGGTAGTTGTCCCAATAAAGAGGACGATGGTTTGTTGCATAAGTAAATTCGTTTGCCTCTCTGACAGTAAGTACACGTGAGCAGATTTCTGCACCAGTCCAGAAAAGGTCAATATCAGCAGGAATGTTACACCCAAACTTTGTAATATAATATTCATTGCAATTACCACTATATTGGGTGGGACATACAGTTAAGTTGATTGAAGAATCAATTTTTTTAAGAGCAACATAAGTTTTGTTTACAAGGTCAATATGAGCATCGACAATGGAGTCAAAGGCGTTTTTGTCTTCCTCATATTGAAAGTCGGATGGAATATCGTCAAGTAAAAGTCCAAAATTACGAACACCAATATCATATATACTTTTTATTTTATTTATGAGTTGTGTAAAATCATCATCTGATGTGTATTTGTATGTTAGTCCGGGACCAATTGTCCAATGAAAATCTAATTGATTTTCACAAGCGACGTTAAAAAGATTTTTTAACTCTATAAGGTTTTTTTCAGGGTACAGTTCACGCCATTTTTCTCTGTGGTAAATATCGTCCTTTGGTGCATAGAAAAAAGTATTCATTCCATATGATGCCATAAGTTTCATGACAGAAAGGCGTTTGCTGTTTTCCCATGTAGGACCATAAAATCCTTCAATATATCCACGTTTTCTGAAAAGAGGGTAGTCTGTGAGAGTACCTTCTTTAAGCTCATTATTTTTAATGAGTTTTGCTAGGGTGTGGGCACCTCTGAAAGCACCTTTTTCACTAGATGTTTTAATAACGATTTCATTTTCGTGAACTGATATTACATATTTCTCATCTGTAAGTCGGGCTGTTTGGTCGCAATAAGTTGTTTCTTTGCTATTTTCGAATCTTGCAACAACATTGATACCATTGTTGCAATTAATGTTGTAGTCTTTAAAAACTCTTGCTGTAATCTCTTTAAAATCACCAGATAGAGAAATAGATTTAACAACAATGTCTTTGCCAATTAGTTCATTTCTTTGTGGTATAGGGTAAATCAAGGGAAAAACTCCTTTTATTTAATTTGTTTTAATGAGATTATATCACAACAATTCTCAAAAACAATAACTATAAATAAATTAGTGAAAAAATTAACAAATTTCATTGACAGTGATACTTATTAAGAGTAAACTATATCTGTTAATATTTTATTAAAGAGGTGCTTTAACATGGCAATGCAGCTTACAGCCGAACAACAGGCCTTGCTCAATGGTGAAAAGGGCGAAGTAATGGCTAAAGTTATGAAAACACTTGTTATGTATGGTGAAACATTTGGTGCAGAAAAAATGGTTCCAGTTACAAGTGACAAAGGACATCTTGTTACAAGTTTTGGTCTTAAGATGATGACTCCTGTTTTTGATTTGATGGACCAGCTTCTTAACGCAGGTGTTGTATCAAAACAGAAGTTTTCTGTTGACCCGAAACCATTTGACCCAAATGTTCCTTCTGATTTCCTTAAGAATTTTGTTTTCAAAAAGTTTATGTATTCAAAACAGAATTCATATAATGAACAGCTTCGTAAGATGGGTCTTTTGAATGATGATGCTTATACTTGTGCTTGTTATCTTGATGAAGTAGGTAATACGCCTAAAAAAGGTGACATACTTTCATGGGCAGAATCAAGTGCTGTTGCATATGCAAACTCTGTTATCGGTGCTCGTTGTAACCGTAACTCTGGTATCATTGAAATGATGGGTTCAATTGCCGGTTTTGTTCCTTATTTTGGTCTTCTTACTGATGAAGGCAGAAAAGCAACATGGGTTATTGAAGTTAAATGTAAGAAAAAACCAGAAGCTCAGATTCTTGGCTCAGCAATCGGTATGAAGGTTATGGAAGATGTTCCTTATGTAAAGGGCATGAACGAATGGCTTGGTAATGAACTTGATGCTGATAATAAGGCATATCTTAAAGACTTTGGTGCTGCTTGTGCATCAAATGGTGCTGTTGGTCTTTTCCATATTGCCGGTCTTACACCTGAAGCAGTTGAATTGGGTGACTCTCTC
>JAZNLY010000117.1:0-11717 GCA_045579305.1 Candidatus Fimenecus sp.
GAATCCGTCACGTTGATACTCTTGATGCAAATACAGGTCCTATTTTCCTTACTCATAGAGAGAATAAGACAGTTTCAGATATTACAGAAAACTGGAAAAATACTCACACACCTTGCTATGACTTTGTAAGTGATGACGGTGTTTCACAGACAGTATGGGTTATTGATGACGATAGTGTTATTGACACTCTTGTAAAGGAATTTGCAGAAATCGATTATCTTTATATTGCTGACGGACACCACAGATGTGCATCTGCTGTACGAGTAGGTGAGAGAAGACGTGGCGAAGGTGAGTATGACAAAGATGCAGAATTCAATTTCTTCTTGTCAGTTATTTTCCCTTGTGACCAGTTAAAGATAATGGACTATAATCGAGTTATCAAAGACCTTAACGGAAATACAAGTGAAGAATTTATCCGGAAAATGAGTGAAAAATTCGTAGTTGAAGATGCAAGTGAGAGCCCATATTCACCAAAAGAAAGACACACATTCGGTATGTATCTTGACAACAAGTGGTATAAAGTGACTGCAAAGGCAGAATTTATCAACGAAAATGACCCGGTTGAATGTCTTGATGTTTCAATTCTTCAGAATAATCTTATTACACCGATTCTTGGTATTTCTGACCCGAGAACTGACAAGAGGATTGACTTTGTTGGTGGTATAAGAGGTTTAGTTGAGTTAGAGAGAAGATGTGCAGAGGGAATGAAACTTGCATTTGCAATGTATCCTACATCTCTTAATGAGCTTATGGATATTGCTGACGCAGGAAAGGTTATGCCACCAAAATCAACTTGGTTTGAGCCAAAGCTTCTTTCAGGATTGTTCATTCACAAATTGTAATAATAATAAAAATGGGCTTACCTTAGGGTGTCTCAATTAGGATTTTAATAGGTTTTAATCCTATACTTTCCGTTAATACTTCACGAAAAAACCTCACAATGCATCAAGCATTGCGAGGTTTTTATCATTTTGTCTAAACGAAAATTATATGGATTAAAACTGCTCTGCACATTAAACCTTATTAGTTTGGATGCAAAACAAGGCATAAATGTGCAGGAACCCTGACGGGTTTCAAGCATTTTAACGAAGTTTTGCGCTGAAATAATTGGTTTATGGCTGTTAAATCCCTAATTGAGACACCCTTTGGTAAGCCCTTATTTTTTACTCATTTAATTGTCGGGTTATCAGGAATCTTCTGAACACCGAATTCTTCTTTAAGTGCCTTGTATTCCTTTGCAGTAATAGTAACAACTGAACCATGACGAGGCTTTAAGTGGTCCATAGCAGTAATGTCACGGTTAACCCGTTTAAAGTTTTCAAAGTCGTTTGTCTGCTGTGTATAGAAATGACCTGTGCCATACTCGTCCATAATCATAACCCATGAATCAGTGCCGTTGATGTTGTACATTGTACTGCCTTCAACTCCGAAATAACCGAGAGAAACAACTACAGGGTCTTCTGTGTCATAAGGACCTGTAAGGCTCTTTGATTTGACATAGGCAATTTTTTGTAATTCGTCATATTTGAAATAAAGGTAGTAATAATCGTTCTTTTCGTTGTAAACGATGTCAGCATCAATACACTGAATACCTTCTTCCCAACGACCATAAAGTGGTTTTGGCTCTGTTTCAAACTTCTTGAAATCCTTTGTATATGCATAATAGTGACCTGCAATATCGTTTTCAGTAGTCGAATGTGCCCAGTAGACCATATACATCTCTACCTCAGGGTCCCAGATAGCCTGTGGTGCCCACGCACGTGTTGTGTTTGCAAATTCACCACCAAGGTCACGGATGTCAATAACAGTTTCGTCAGTCCAGTTTATAAGGTCCTCAGATTTCCATGTAACAAGTGCATGGTTTGAAGTCCAGCCAAGATTTGCATCCATATCAGTTGCGATGATGTAATAGAAGCCGTCCTGACCTTTAAGTACGTATGGGTCACGACAACAACCTGTGCCGAGCTGCTGGTCAATAATCGGTTTGTTATCATTGAGTGCCTGAAATCTGTAACCATCAGAGCTTATAGCCATACTTATTCTCTGTTCTTCCACAGAGTTTCCTGTGAAATACACAAAAAGATAAGCATCTTTTCTTGATAACGCAGGATAAGCATAGTCATTGAAAAGGAAATTGAAAAGGTTGAATGCCACCATAACAATGGCAGTAATATAGCGAACAACTGCTAACATATTTTTTCTCCTTTGATTTGTTTTGGATATTATAACATAGAACGGCAAATAGCGCAAAGAAAAAGGTTATTCTATGTTAATTCTTATATTTTTCTGCCTGAAGATTGAACATATAAGCATAAGTGCCACCGAGCTCCATCAATTCCTGATGACTACCGCTTTCAATAATGCGACCATTTTCCATAACATAAATTCGGTCCGCATTGACTGTGGTTGAAAGTCTGTGGGAAATGAAAATAACGGTTTTCCGGTCGGCTGCTTCAATCATAGCCTGATTAAGGTTATATTCTGCAACAGGGTCAAGGTTTGCACTGGGCTCGTCAAGGATAACATAAGGACAGTCCTTATAGAAAGCTCGCGCGATAGCCGTTTTCTGTGCTTCACCACCTGAAAGCATAACGCCCTCGTCGTCAAATTCTCGTAAAAGCTCAGAGTCAATTCCGTTTTTGAGTTCTTTGTTAAAGCCACTGTGCTTCAATGCATCCCATACGCGCTTTTCGTCGGGATTAACATTCAATGCAACATTTTCACCAAGACTACAGGAGAAAATCTGGAAATCCTGGAATACCGCCGCAAATCGGTCACGATGTGAATCTGCGGTAGCATTTCTTATATCCTCTCCGTCAATGAGAATTGCACCTTCAGTTGCATCATAAAGCCTTAATAAGAGATTTGTAAGTGTTGTTTTACCAGCACCATTATAACCTACAAGAGCAATCTTCTCATAAGGCTTGATTGTAAGGTTAATGTCCTCAAGAGTAGGTTTATCGTTGTTAGGGTAGGTGAATGAAAGATTTTTAACCACGATTTCTTTTGGCTCAGTTTTCTCTGCTTTTTTGCCACCGTTTTTAATCTTGAAATCAGCATTAAGAAATTCACGATATTTGTCAATCATCTTTGCCTGTTCGGAAAAACGAGCCAAAGCCCAGACTGTAAGGAATTGGAAAGACATAGCAACAGCATGTGCACCATTGAATGTGGCAACAAAATCACCTGCTGAAAGTGTGTCTTTAACAAGTACACAATAACCCAGATAAAGTGGAAGGACAAACATAAATCCAAGTCCCTGTACACCCACTTTCTGTGTACAGTTAAGGGCAGAAATCTTATTCCAATAGGTTTTCTGATTATTGATAACATCGTCTGCAGCATCGTTGTATCTGTCCATAAGCAAAGGGGAGATATTGTTCATTCGCACTTCCTTTGCATAGTCCTGTAAGTAGAAAATACGTTGGAAATAGTCAGCTCGTCTGTGATATTTGGCATTGTCAATTCGTCTTTCCATCATAAGAGTACCCACTCTTTTACTGATAGGAAGAAAAACGCAGATAACCACAAGGATAATCAGAAGACAAACAGGGTCAATTGTCAAAAGCACAGAAGAGACTGTGATAAGTGAAATTATATGTCCCACATACATTCTCACAAGTCCTAAAAGATTCTGGATATTACCAGAGGATGACTCAATAGTGAGAATGAAATTGTTGTAGAATTCAGGGTTGTCATAGGACTCAAGGTCAAGGCTTCTTGCTTTGTCATAAAGCTTCTGATTAAGACCATAATAAAGTTTTTCTCTTTCCATATTCCAGTAAAATTCACGGAAAAGCCATGAAATAACTGTTGAAAGAATTAAAACAAGAGCAATAACGCCCACAGCATAGAAGATTCTCTCAAGGTCCTTACCCTCGGTTACCACATCGATGATATATTTAACACCGATAACACGAATCAGGTTGTTAGGGAGAATCATTAAAAGTCCCCACATAAATTCACCGATAACCAGAAGGGGAGATACGCTGAAAAGCAATTTTACAAAGAAGAAAATGTTGGAAGGCATTGAGTGAAGTGTCTTTTCTTTTCCCTTTTTCTTAAACATTTTCACTCACCTCACTTTCACCTTTATAGCTTGATGCCTGTAAAGTGAACATTTTACTGTATTCACCATTCTGTGCCATAAGTTCACTGTGTGAACCTGATTCAAGAATCGTACCATTACCGAGCACGAAAATTCTGTCAGAAAGCACAGCACTTGAAAGTCTGTGTGAAATATAGATAACAGTTTTGTTTTTAGTTACTTCGATTAAGTTTTCATACATTTTGTATTCTGCAATAGGGTCAAGGGCTGAACTCGGCTCGTCAAGAATTGCAATCTGGAAATCCCTTGCAAAAAGTCGTGCTGCCGAAACCTTTTGATTTTCACCACCTGAAAGACCTGCACCGTCAATCTCAAATTCACGTGTCAGTACTGTGTCAGCGCCCTTTGGCAAGCTCTGGATTTTCTCCCATACACCACTCTGACGAAGGGCTTTTTCAGCAAAAACTTTTTCTTCGTCGGTACATTCGTGACAGAGAATATTTTCGTTAACTGAAACGGCAAAGTTTTTATAATCCTGGAAAACAGTTGCAAAGGCATTTCGCAGTGATGCCACATTGTATTCCTTGACATTTATGCCGTTATAAAGTATTTTACCTTCATCCGGGTCATAAAATCTCAGAAGAAGTTTAACAAGAGTTGATTTACCTGCACCATTGATACCTACAATTGCAATAGTTTCACCCTTGTTGATTTTAAAGGAAACATTTTTAAGAATAACCTTGGTTGTATCAGGATATTTGAATGTAACATTCTTAAATTCAATACTCCGGAATTCTTCTGCATCTTTTCCACCATCTGTGATTTTTGGCTCATAGTCAAAGAAATCTCTTAAATTCTGGAAGAAAAGTGCCATTTGTGAAAGCTCGTCAAAGCCCTCTGCAATAGCCATTGTTGAATCACGTACAGAGTTGATTGATGAAAGTACAACGGAAAAGTTTGAAATTGTAAGTGCTTTTGTAAAAATAAATTGATATCCTGCGAGGGCATAAGTACCGATAATTGGTATGAAATCACTGAAAATTGAACTGAGCATACTGTAAAAGAACAGTTTCGGTCCGTATTTTTTGAGAATCATAACATTGGCATCAATTGCAATTTTAAATCTTTTAATAAGCACTGCAAAGATGTTGGATGTTCTCATATCCTTTGAATATTCTTTTAAGAACATTGTACGCTGGATATATGCCTTGATTCTGTTGTTTGTTGTCATTTCAAGGTCACGTTTATAAACGGCTCTGCTTTTGTAAATTTCAATTACAAAAACCAATGTAACAGGCAAGAGGAATAATAAGTATATTGGATTTATGACTGTAACTGTTGTCACAACGCAGATAAGTGCGATAATACCACCTACAATTGCAGCAACGTCCCAACAAATCAGGTCGTAATAGCTTGACGAAAGCACAAGTGTAGCTCTTTGGTATTTGTCATAGAATTCAGGATTTTCGTAACAACTTACATCAAGCTGAACAGCCTTCTGGAAAATCTTGTTGTTTAACTTTTTGAGTACAACCTTGGCGGAAATAAGTCTTGTTCTTTCAGCAAATGCAGAAATCACATTAACAAGCAAATATACACCAAAGAAAAGCAAAAGATATGTAAAATATGTTTTGAAATCTGCATCGCCATCGATGATACTTAAGAGCACTTTTAAAAATAGTATGTTCTGGACATACATTGATAAAACTTTGTTGGATATTTCGGTAACAAACCAACCTATTAAAAGCTTTTTGTCCGCTTCCCAAACGAGTTTAAGAGCAAATATAACATTTTTGAAAATGGGAACTTTGACAGGCTCGTGAAGTTTAATCCACCTCATAAATTTTCTCCTTTTTCGTATTTGCGGTTGAACGATTTGCAACTAATAAATTATAATACGGGAGCAGTGGTATTTCAAGAAAATTATAAAGTTTTTTCGGGTTTTAAGCAAAAAAATCGTCCTTGAAGGACGTAATAAACATATATTCTAAAAAATGATTATAAAAATGAAATAACCCTCGGAGCCGATGTTTCTTTACACATCTTTCACTGGCCCGGAGGGTTATTTCTGTTCACTCTTGATATCTAACATCTTTTTATCTACCTCTCATTCTACAGATTTTTTGTCTTCCTAACTTTTGATTTTCAACTCTACTACACTCTCTACAGTCATCAATCATTCTCGAAAAGCGAGACCCTTTCATGCATCAGAACCTATTCATCATATCCGGAAGACTTTTTCGGTCAGTTCTTAAAATCTTAAACAACTTTTAGTTTGCAGACATTTATCTATATAAAAATTATTTATTATTTCGTCTGTGCTGTCTGCTACACTTTATTTACTCTTTAAAACTAAACCTTGTTTCTTTTTAAGAACCTTTGTGGTTTACCTGTACATTGGAATCACCATTTCCTTTCTGTGTCTATAATATAACACAGAAAAAAGCCTTTTGCAATATGTAATTTTGTACAAAGTTAACACATTTTTATTATTTAATACAGAGATTTTGTGTATTGTGCCAACTAAAGTTTTAAAAATCTATTGACTTTTGCTTTTGTATTTGATATTATAGATGTGTTGGGTGTTTAAAAAGCACCCATTTTTTGTCGAAAAATATAATATCAATTCTGCATTCAGAATTTCGCATTCAGCATTCTCTTAAATTCTTCATCCGTTATGTGCATAACTGAGCCGTGGCGTGGACGAAGATAGTCAAGGGAGTGTTTTTCTTTATCCACTTTTGTAAAATGGATTAAGTCTGATGATTCCTGCATAAAATATCCGCCTGATTTGAACTGGTCAGCAATAAGCACATATTTATCTGTACCGAGAATCTTATATGTACAATGACCTTCTAATGCTGTATCTGCAACAGAAATTCTGTTGTTTTCAGGTTCAATATAAGGTCCTGAAAGGTTATCGGACACTACATAACATATTCCGTCCTGCTTTTCGTCAGCAACAAAGAGATAGAATTTACCATCCTTTTCGATTATGTCACCGTCAATAGCCGCCATACCACTTGTAGGGTTATATAAAACTTGTGGCTCGGTTGTGAGAGTAACAAAATCTTTTGTATATGCATACCAGGGGATAGTGTGCCATCCCTCGTCCTCGTTATTGTTACTCCAATAAATCATATATTCCTGTCTTTTTTTATCATATATGACCTGTGGTGCCCACACACGATTTGCAGACTTTGTAGCTTCAAACTGCGAAAAGTCAATGATTCTTTCATTTTCCCAATGTACAAGGTCAACGCTGTCCCATATAACCATCGAGTTGTTACTTGCCCAACCGTCATAACAACGCATATCTGTGGCGATTATATGAAAAACTCCATCCTGACCGCGGAAAATATACGGGTCACGACAACATTTTTTACCGAGAGTCTGTTTGATTACAGGCTCATTGTTATTTAATGCAGTAAAATTGTATCCGTCACAAGAAACTGCGAAATGTACAGATTCGTTTTCAGGCTCATTACCTGTAAAGTAACAGAAAAGATATTTTGTAAGATTCATTATTTAATACTCCGTTTTTTTCTGTTGTAAATTATAAAATATGCCACTGTCTGCGCTACAAATGTCACACCCCAGGAAACGGTATATGAATGATATAACCATTCAAGTGAGTGAAACTGTGGAAGTTGGAAGATAGTGTAAATCCAACCGATACGAATACCACAAACACCTAAAACCGAGATAATCATAGGTACAAGTGAAACTCCCATACCACGAAGTCCGCCTGTTGAAACGTCCATAAGACCTAAAAGTGAAAACGGAATAAACAGACAAGCCATTCTGATAAGTCCATATTCAATGGCTTCAGGAGAATCTGTAATGTAAATTGAAAGCAATTTCGGACCGAGCAAGTACATTATGGTTGAAATTGTAAGTCCTATTGTAACCACACAACAAAGGCACATAATCAGGACTTTCTTTGCTCGTCTGTACTGGTTTGCACCGATATTCTGTCCCGTAAAATTAAGTGTTGTCTGATGGAATGCGTTCAGAGTTACATAAACAAATCCTTCAATATTAAGTGCTGCCGCATTTCCTGACATTGCAACTGAACCAAATGAATTGATTGACGACTGAATAATAACGTTTGAAATTGAGAAAAGTGAACCCTGAATTCCTGCGGGTAAACCGATTTTAATCATCTGCAAAAGTTCATCTTTATAGAATTTAAGTTTTGAAAAATGAAGTTTGCAACAATCATTTCGTTTGACAAGTGTGATAACAACAAGTATTGCAGAAACGCCCTGTGAAATTGTAGTTGCCAATGCAACACCTGCTACATTGAGATGAAAAACAGTTACAAAAAACACATTGAGTATGACATTTACAACGCCTGCAATAGTCAGGAAAATAAGAGGGGACTTTGTGTCACCGGATGCACGGAGAATGGATGCACAGAAATTGTAAAGCATCATAAACACAATTCCTGCAAAATAGATTTTCATATAAAGTGCAGAAAGTGGAAGCACATCTTCGGGAGTGTCCATCCATTTTAAAAAAGTTTCAGAAAAACTTACACCGATTATTGTAAGAATCACACCACCCACAAGTGCTGTCGGAATAGCTGTATGAATTGCCCTGTGAGCTTTTTTGTTGTCATTTGCACCCAGAGCCTGTGCAACAATAACACCGGCACCTACGGAAAGTCCTATAAAAAGATTGACAATAAGGTTAGTGACAGCGCCTGTCGCACCAACTGCTGCAACAGAGATACTTCCACAAAACCGACCTACAATAACAAGGTCAGCTGCATTGAAGAGAAGTTGTAAAAGCCCTGTAAGGATTATTGGAATTGTGTATGCAATAACGTTCTTGAACAAAGAACCGTTAAGCATATCGATGTTTCTTTTGCTCATAATACCGCCTGATTTTTATGCTTTTAATTTGATTCTTTTTTCTTTTTCTCTGGGATAATGAAGATAAATAAAAGTGAACTTAAAAGGAGAAACATTGGATAGAAAAGATGTGAAATAATCCGGAATGCCGTCATTTCATATCCTAATGTATTTACAACTGAAAGTGCTACGAGAATCTGTGCACCATATGGGAGAATTCCCTGAAAGATACAGGAAAATGTATCGAGAATTGAAGCAGTTTTTCTTGGCGAAATCTCAAAATCCTTTGCCATTTCACCTGCAATCGGATTTGCCATAACGATGGCAACTGTGTTATTTGCTGTGGCGATGTCCATAAGACCAACCAAAAGACCAATTCCAAGCTGACCACTTTTTTTGCCCTTGAAAACTCGTCTTATACCATTAAGTAAAGCATCAAAACCGCCATTGTGTTTTATAAGTGCACAAAGTGCAGCCACAAGAACTGCAACCATTGATGTTTCAAACATACCTGCTGCGCCTGCCCCCATATTTGCAAGCAAATCAGAAAATGCAACTGTACCGGTCGCAAGCATTATAACACTACCGGAAACAATACCTATAAGCAAAGTCAGGAATACATTTATTCCCACGATTCCGCTTATAAGCACAAGGACATAAGGAAGAATCTGAAGCATTTGATAGTCCGTATTGATGTTTCCGGTAACATCGGAATTGAATGATAAGGCAAGAATAAGAGCGATAGTGGTAATTGCAGCAGGTACAACTATTGCAAAATTAGTACGGAATTTATCTTTCATCCGGCAACCCTGACCATTACAGGCAGCAATAGTAGTATCGGAAATAAATGATAGGTTATCACCAAACATAGCACCACCAACTACTGTACCTATACAAAGTGGAAGCGAAAAGCCTGAGCCTTCAGAAATTGAAACTGCGATAGGAGCAATAAGAGTGATTGTACCAACGGATGTGCCCATGGCAGTGGAGACAAAACAACTGATAATAAAAAGCACAACAACTGCTAGCCTTGGCGGTGTAATTGAAAGCATAAAATATGCAACACTTTCGGCAGAGTCTCTTCCAACAACACCCACGAAAATACCTGCAAGCATAAAGATTATGAGCATAGTGATAATATTTTTGTCACCAACACCTTGTCCCATAATTTCGAATTTCTTATCGAGAGAAAGACCCTTTGTCTGTATCACTGCAACAAGCAATGCTACAAGAAAAGCTACGACAACGGGGACATTGTAAAATCCCATAGGAATTTTCATAACATATTCAAAAATGATTCCCAACGATAAATAAAAGACAACGAATACTCCGATAGGAATAAGTGCCAATTTATTAGATTTTTTCATTATTAAACTCACTTTCTTAATTTCAAATTAAACCTTAGGAATTATATCATGCATTGAAAAGAAGTACAATAACTATATGAAAAAAATATGAAAAGGCAGAAAAATATAAGACAAGAACGCTCTGCATTAAGCTTGAATTTTCATTAACAATTCAAAAAAGGTACCCTCGAGGGTACCTTTTATGCTGTGTCTAACTACTCCACCTATGATACAAAATAGGGGCAGGTTGCAAATTAAAGGGGCAGGTTGCAATTTGAAAGAGTAGGTTGCAAATCGTGTTAGTAGGTTGCAATTTAGAAGTTTCAGTATTTCAATATTTCAATTTTTATTTGCTCAGCTATACCTTTTGCCTCTTTTATAAGTTTAAAGGCATTTGTGTTATAAAAATCCTCAAAATTTATAACTTGAGCTTGTTGGTTTGAAATGAGTTTATATATCCGACCATTAAATTTCATAAGTTTACTGTATATTTCAGTCGGCATAAAGATGAACAAGGTAACCTTATTTCTTTCGATATATGTGTTTATTTCATTCAATTTTATATTAAAATAATCTGCATCTGCATATGCTGTCGTTTCCATAGTCTGAATATCAGCATCCACTTTTATTTGAATATCTATGGAGTCTAGTATGCCAATCAATTCACAAAATGCTTCATATTGCTTGTCTGTTTTCCATAGTTCTTTTTCTTTTTTGGATTGGAGTTTATGAGCAATAATTATGCCAAGCAATGTCATTAACCCACCAATAACAGCACTTGCTAAGCTATTAATCAAATTGAATAATTCATTTTGCAAATTAGCCACCTACAATTTCTATTTTGGTAATTGATTGAGCACTTATGTTTGCGTTTAATCCACCATAATAAATGGCTTCGTCTTTATATTTTTTGCCAATATCTCCCTCATAAAAGTTAGAAACATATAACACTTGGCTACTATCTATAACATTACCCGATGCATCATAAAAATAAATACTAGCTGCAAAACTTGACTTTGACGCGCTTTCAGGTTGTTTCACTTTTTCATAATCAATAAAAATTGTCAAACCACTTCCATTATCAGTGTACACCATATTATAATTTGTAATTTTAACAGCTCCCCAGTCACTTCCGTGTTCACAATAAATAATGTCATCATATATTACCTCAATATCTATGGGCGCTGCTGTAATAGGCTCTGTAGTTTGAGGTTGAGTTACAGTTTGATTATTTGCGCCGAAATCATCCTCTGTATATGGTTGATTACTACCCGAGCCATGATAATCATTACCACCACCAAATAAAGCAGAAATTATTATAACCACAACAACTGCAACGGCAGCTATTATTACGATTTTCTTTTTATTGTCATTATTAACAGTTGATTTTGTGTTCGTTCCATCAGAAACCGAGTGGCTTTCTTGAATTGTTTCATACTTCTCAATAGCCTCTTCAATTTTAGC